>JANYAY010000061.1 GCA_025361065.1 Deltaproteobacteria bacterium | reverse complement strand
GGCAGTGTTTGTCATTTTATGTCCGTATTATTTTATGTTATACCGGTAAAAATTTAAAACTATGCAAAAAATACCTGAACCTGAGTGGAAACAAAAAATAGTAGCACCTTCCGTTGCCATGTCCGGCATTGAACCAGGCATGAGTATTTTCCTGGGAACAGGAGTTGCAGAGCCACGTACACTGGTAAAACATCTCTTTTCCGCACAGATGGCTAATTTAAGTGATCTGGAGTTAATCCAGCTTATCAGCCTGGGTGATGTTGTTTCCTTAAGCACTTCGCAAAATAAGCACAAATTTCGTTTAAAAACTTTCTTTTCCGGATGGCTGGCCAGTGAAGCGATTACAGCGGGTTTTGTCGATATGATCCCTTGCCCGTTGTCCAGTATTCCGAGACTTGTTGCGTCCGGTGCAATCAAGATAGATGCTGCTTTTATCCAAATATCACCACCGGATGATGCCGGTTTTTCCAGCCTGGGAGTATCCGTAGATATTGCCAAACAAGCTATGGTAAAAGCTTCTATTACCATTGGTGAAATTAATGAAAAAGTGCCTCGAACAATGGGTGACACGTTTGTTCATGTAGATGATTTTGATTATTTAATTAAAGCAGAAGAGCCATTAATTTACTTTCCCCGCTGGACGGTGGATCCTATCGTGGATAAAATTGCCGCCAACATTGCCACAATGATCGAGGATGGCAGTTGCCTTTCCACTTTTACCGGATCACTCTATGAAGCATTAGGCAAGTATCTAAAGCATAAAAACCATCTGGGAATTCATACCTACACATTCACCGATGTATTAATGGATTTAATAAAATGTGGTGCGATCACCAATAAAAAGAAAAAATCTTTTCCGGGGAAATCTCTGGCCGCTTATGCCCAGGGAACTCCCGAACTAATGCAGTGGCTGCACAATAATCCTCTTATTGAATTTCAGGGTATTGATCTTATTGCTGATCATTTAAAATTGGGCTTGATTGATAAACTAGTTGTAATTTTACCGGCACGAAAAATTGATCTTACCGGGAATATTGCTCTCCATGTCGGCAAAGGTAATGTAACGGCCGGTCCCGGGCAAATTCAGGAACTCTTTACGGGTGCTGAACGCTCCAACGGCGGAAGAGCCATTTTTGCCTTGCCCAGCCGCAATCTGAAAAAAGAATCCAATATTCTGCTTTCTGTAGATAAATTCCCTAACCAATTCACTACTAGAGAATCATTGGATTTAATTGTCACTGAATACGGCATCGCCTCGTTTTTCGGCAAATCGGTCAGAGAAAGAGCACAAGCCCTGATTGATATCGCCCATCCGGATGATCGGGCACAATTAGTTAATATGGCTAAAGAAGCCAGGATTATTTACGCCGACCAAATTTACCTGCAGGACTCCGGCCATTTTTATCCGGAGAAAATAGCCACAATGCATAAATTTTCTGAGGGCATAAAAGTTTCTTTTCGCGCCATTAAGCCTTCCGATGAAGAAGCAATGCGACGGCTTTTTTATCGTTTTTCCGACGATGCTGTTTTTTACCGTTATTTCAGTCCCATTAAAACCATGCCGCATTCCAAAATGCAGGAATATGTCAATGTTGATTACCAGCGCGACATGTCCATTGTCGGCGTTGTCGAAGAAGCGGGACGGGAGGAAATAATTGCCGAAGGCCGTTATAGTCGCCACCAGGAAAATTCTCTGGCGGACACGGCATTTGTCGTTGATGAAAAATTCGTAGGACATGGGATAGCATCATTCCTGCTGCAAATGCTGATTCAGTATTCCCGGGAACAGGGAATTACCGGTTTTTCCGCCGATGTACTTTGTGATAATAAACCCATGCTTAAAGTTTATCAAAAATTGCCTTTTGCAGTTCAATCAAAATTCAAATATGGTGTTTATCATCTAATAATTAATTTCACAGAAGAAGAACCGTCACCGGTTGCTCCTGCCTAGCCCCTTAACCCGTCTGAATTATATTTTCTTAGCAGAAATGAGCCTTGAATTATCATTTTTTAAATGATAGAAGTCTCGGGTATCCTAAAAGGATAGGCATCATTACAGAAGGAGACAAACATGAAAAAGATCTTTAAATATATGATATGTTTAGCTGTTATTATAATGTCCACCGGATCGTTATGGGCAAAGGAAAAGTATGTCATAACTGTGTTACCCTTCACCTTGAATAGCTCGGAAAATATCGAATATGTTAAGCAGGGAATACAGGACATGCTTATCACACGGATTGCTGTTTCCAACAAAATTGAGGTTACTGCTAAAGACGTCGTTGCGGAAGAATTAAAAAAATCAAATATTAAAGGAATTTCTTTAGCTGAAGTATACATCATCGGTAAAAAATTAAAATCGGATTATGTAGTTTGGGGCAGCGTAACCAAAATTGGCAGCAGCATCAGTGTTGACGGTAAATTGGTCGATATTGCGACCACCAAATCCGGTGTCGGTTTTTTTACTCAATCTCCCAATATGGATGAAGTCATTCCCAAAATTAACGATTTTTCGCAACGGATTGTCCAGCATATTCTTGGTACTGATCCTCAAGTTGCTGCACCTGCACCTGCACTTGCACCTGCTTCTCCGGCAGCGCCATCGGTAGCCCCGGGAATTTCCCGTGAATCACTGATAATTGCCGGGATGAAATCAGGTAAAAAGGGAACGTTGACTTCTGTAATTAATACCGACTTAATTAATGCTCCTGCTGATCCGTTTAAACGCAAGGGTTTTTGGATGAGTCAGCAATTTTCAACCGAATTTAAAGGTATGGATATTGGTGATGTCAACGGTGACGGCAAAAACGAAGTAGTTACGATCGATGATCATAATATTTATATATACGAAAAGTCTGAAGCCGAACTTCGACTTTTGCAAAAAATTGAAGGAAAACGTTATGATAAATATTTATCGGTCGATGTGGCGGACATCAAAAGAAGTGGTATGAAGCAAATTTTTATAACATCTGTTAATGACTCCAATCTCGATTCCTTCGTTTTAGAATTTAAAGACGGAAAATATGTTAAAATTGCTTCTGATCTGAAGTGGTTTTTACGGGTAATTGAAACACCTTCGGGAATTCCTCTGCTGCTATGTCAGTCATATGGTTTTGGCGCAATATTTGATACACAAATTTATGAAATGATCTGGAGAGACGGCAAGTTTGTAGAAGATCAAAAAATGAAAATACCCAGGGGCTTGTCCATTTACGGTTTAGTCATGGATGATTTTGGCACGGGTGGTAATGATGAAAAAATCCTTGCGCTGGATGATTTAGACCATATCTGTATTTTCCGAAAAACAAATAAACCTTTCCGCCAGCTTTTTACTTTTGGTTTTAAAAATGATGATCTTATCTGGCGAGGTGATGAAGAGTTTGGCGGCAGTAATAACTACATCGAAAATGTCGGAGATAAGAAGCGATATGAGGACTCAGAAAATGTAAAGAGCGCTTATATTAATTTACGGATACTTACATATGACCTCAATAAAGATGGGAAAAAAGAATTAATTATTGTTAAAAACTCATCTGCATCGGGTCGTCTATTAAAAAACGTCAAATTATTCACCTCCAGCGAAATATATAATTTGGAATGGGATGGCTTAGGTATGGCCGAAAACTGGAGAACGAAAAAAATTAATGGTTATGTTGCCGATTATGTCTTTAAAGATATCGACAACGACGGTAAACCGGAACTGGTTTTGGCATTAGTTTTATCAGTAGGCACATCTGTAAGAGATAAAAGTGTAATTGTCGTTTATAAATTGGACACCGTCAATCAATAGTTATTGACAAAATTTAAACGGTTATATATAGCGTCGATCAAATTAATTTTGTCTTCGAAGGCGGTGTAGCTCAGCTGGTCAGAGCATACGGCTCATATCCGTAGTGTCCCCTGTTCAAATCAGGGCACCGCCACCAACATCAAACAGGGTTTGGGAATCTCCTCAAGCCCTGTTTTATTATAAATTAATGATAAACAAGAACAACACAAAGCCAGTCAATTTTAATTTTAAACCTTCCGTATTTATTCGGAATCCTCATCTGCAATCAATTCTTTCCAGTTCCCGTCTGCGTATTCCCGGCAAAAATCCAATGCTTCAGAAAGCTCAAGAAAAAATAATTACCACCTCCTTTGGCTCCCGGTTACTCTCCTTTTTATCCCCTCAGGTAAATCCCCGAGGTTTAATCATTATAATACATGGATGGGAAGGCTCCTCTTCTTCCGCTTATGTACTCGCCGCCGGTAAATATTTTTATGACCTGGGTTTTTCCATTTGCCGCCTGAATCTCAGAGATCATGGCGATTCCCATCATTTAAATGAAGGTCTTTTCCATGGAGCACTTATAGAAGAAACATTCGATGCAGTAAGTCAATTGGCTCTGCTGGCTGCTGATTCACCTGTGTATATTATCGGATTTTCCTTAGGGGCAAATTTCGCCCTGCGAGTTGGCCGGAAACATGCGAAAACTCCGGTAAAAGGATTAAAACATATTTTCGCTGTCAGTCCGCCGCTTGATCCTTATAAAACTACGCTGGCGATAGATAATGGTCCCTTCTTTTATCGTCAATATTTTTTGAAGAAATGGAAACGGTCTTTGATAAACAAACAACGGCTCTTTCCGCATAAATATGACTTCAGCAAACTACTGCAAGCTAAAACCTGTATGGATTTGACTGAATCCATGATGCCCTATTTCCCTGATTATCCTTCATACCGTGACTATTTCAATTTATATACGTTAGATAATGAGTTCTTTCAAAATTTCAATTTACCGGTTAATATATTTATTGCTGAAGATGATCCGGTAATTCCTCTGGAAGATTTTTCCAAATTGCAGGAAAATGAATATGTTCAGATATCCCGGCAAAAATTTGGTGGACACTGCGGATTTCTGGACTTATTCCCTTTCAGCTGCTGGCATCAGGAAAAAATTGCCGCGATGATTAATGAAAGGGATTAAACCCAATTAAGCTTCGAGAAATTTGGCCAGCTTGTTGAGGGAAACATAACTAAAGAGATCCCGGATAGCTTACCTTCCGGGATCAATTCCACTGACGCTTCAAACCGAGCTGCGCTCGTTTTCAGCGAGTGTCATTAATTTGATTTCGGGTTTTTATGGATATCAATATTTTTCAGCACAAAGACATGCTCCCATCATTTATAGTTAATAAACTATCTTCAATAACTATTGATTACAGAGAAAAATATCGGCAAATTAAATATTCATCTTCAGCAGCTACACCTCAACTTGCCGCCGGAGTTGTTCTCTTGCTGAGTTATAAGCAATTAAGTCCCGGCAATTCCGAATATGTTTTCCAACTTATTAAACGTTCGAGCAAGGTATCTCAAGCCGGTGATATCAGTTGCCCGGGCGGCATGCTTCATCCGTTAACCGATAAAATTATCAGTAATCTTTTAACAACAGGATTAATTCCTTCATTGCAGAAACAAATTTCCCGGGCCACAGTTCATAAAGATAGAGAAACAACAAATTTAATCCGCCTTTTTCTGATAAATGCGGTAAGGGAGGCATGGGAAGAAATCGGCCTGAATCCTTTTACGGTTTCCTTTTTAGGCGCCCTCCCCTGTTATTCTTTAACCCTTATCGCGCGGACAATTTTTCCCTTAGTATGCCTTGCCCCTAAACCTTTTGAATTCAAATTAAGTTCTGAAGTGGAAAAGATATTGGAAATTCCGGTTAGTGCTTTTTTCGATAGTTCCAGATATGCATTTTTGGAAATTGAAACACCGTTTAACCATTCATTTCCTGATAATCAATTTCCCTGTATGATCCTCAATGATGCCCGGGGAGAACAAGAAATTCTTTGGGGTGCAACTTTTTATATTATAATGAATTTCTTACGCATTATTTCTGATGATAGTTTACCGGTCTCATCTTCGTCGCAAAAAATTAAGAAAATTTTATCAAATAGTTATATTTCCGGGAACAGCAGATAGATGCCCGGATTACATATTAATCGCCGGAGGAAATGAAGAAATAATGAGCAAAACATTCAAAAAAATTTTAATTGCCAATCGTGGAGAAATTGCAGTTCGCATTATCCGCACTTGTGAGGATATGGGTATCCGGACAGCCACCATTTATTCCGAAGTGGACAAAAGCTCCCTGCATGTCCATCTGGCCGATGAAGCCTACGAAATCGGCCCGCCGGAAGCATTGCAAAGTTATCTCAACATTGAAAAAGTACTTGATACTGCCGAACGTTGCGGTGCCGAAGCTATTCATCCCGGTTACGGATTTCTTTCCGAAAACCCCGAATTTTTTGAAAAAGCCGAAAGGCGCGGAATAATTATTATCGGTCCTTCCAGCGAGTGCATGTACAAGGCCAAACCTAAAAATCGCGCACGGCAATTGATGAAGATGATTAATATTCCCGTAACTCCCGGTTCCGATGAAGCCATCACCGATACCGGCAATCAAGGCATCTGTCAGGCCAGAGAGACCGCCGCCGAAATCGGCTATCCCGTCGTTGTCAAGCCGTCCGGCGCGGGCGGTGGTATCGGCATTATAATCGCCAGAAACAAAAATGAACTGGACAAGGTGATAGAAGCTGCAAGATCCCGGAGCCGCAAGGCTTTTGGTCTTTCTGACTTCTACATAGAAAAATATCTTACGGGAGTCAAGCACGTCGAATTCCAGATACTTGCGGATCAATTCGGCAATGTTGTTCATCTCGGAGACAGAGATTGTTCTGTGCAACGCCGGTTTCAAAAACTCATTGAAGAATCGCCCTGCTCCGTACTAACTCCCTTTTTGCGGATGAAAATGGGTGCAGCAGCAATCGACGTAGCCATGAGCCTGAATTATGTGGGAGCCATGACTGTCGAGTTCTTTTATGTACCGGGCAACAGCCGGGAATTTTATTTCAACGAAATCAACTCGCGGCTGCAAGTCGAGCATTGCATTACGGAAATTTCAGCGGGAATCGATATCGTCAAACAACAGATTAAGATCGCGGCCGGCAATCAGCTCGACATCAATCAGGACGATATTGCAATAAAATTGCATGCTATGGAATGCCGGATCAACGCGGAGGATCCCGTCACTTTTCTTCCATCGCCGGGCACAATTACAAAGCTCCGTTATCCGCTGGGGCCCTCTGTCCGGATCGATGAGGGAATTTACGAAGGATACACTGTTCCCTTTTATTACGATTCGCTGCTCATGAAACTGATGACCTGGGGAAGAGGGCGCGACGAAGCCATCGCGCGCATGAGACGGGCACTCGGCGAATTGCGCTTAAGCGGTCTTAAGACAACTATTCCGCTCCATCGCGCGGTGCTGGAAGATGAGGATTTCCTGTCCGGGACATACACGACCGATCTGCTCGACAAGCCCGGACTCAAAAAGAAAATCATGGAGAATGCAAACAAAAAATAGGCGAAAATCATTTTATCATGCCCGGTATTTGTGGTCAGTATTATATTGACACGTTAGCGATCTTTTCCTATACTTCCGGCACGAAAAAGAAAGTTTTCCTCAATTTAATTTCCTTCGGAAAGTGATATTTAATGAATCCAAATGTCTTTAGAGAATATGATGTCAGAGGCGTCGTCAATCAGGATTTAAATGAAGAATTTGTTTTTGACTTAGGTCGTGCTATCGGCACATATGCAACCCTGCATAATGTCAAGAGCATGTCTATCGGCCGGGACTGCCGTTTAAGTTCTGATGCCTATCACAATTTCTTAATTAAAGGCCTTAGTTCCTGCGGTATTGAAACAATCGATATCGGACTTTGTGCCACTCCCATGCTTTATTTTTCCATTCGCCACCTGAAAACAGATGGCGGAGTGATGATCACGGGCAGCCATAATCCACCGGAATTTAACGGCTTCAAAATTTGTATCGGTAATGATACAATATACGGCGAAAAAATTCAGGAATTGCGAAAGATCATCGAAAAGGGGCAATATTCAACAGGCCAGGCTGCTGCCAAAAGCCAGGACATATCCGGAGAATATGAAAACTATCTTTTCAAGAATGTTGCGATCAATAAAAAGCTGAAAGTTATTGTCGACGCCGGCAATGGAGTGGGTGGACGTTTTGCCCTGCCCCTGCTCAAACGCCTGGGCTGTGATGTCACAGCCATTTATTGTGACCCGGATGGACACTTCCCTCATCACTTTCCCGATCCCACCGTCGAAGATAATTTAATAGATCTGATCAAACTCGTCGGGGAAGAAAAAGCAGACTTAGGAATAGCTTTTGACGGCGATGCCGACCGCATCGGCGTAATCAGCGATAAAGGCGAAATCATCTGGGGAGATAAATTGCTTTTGCTCTTTGCGCGTTATATCCTTGAGGAAAAACCAGGCTCCACAATTATCGGCGAGGTAAAGTGCTCCCAGGTCTTGTATGACGACATTAAAAAACATTCCGGACGGCCGATTATGTGGAAAGCCGGACATTCACTGATCAAGGCCAAGATGAAAGAGGAAGGAGCAGTTCTGGGCGGCGAAATGAGCGGGCATATCTTTTTTGCCGATCGTTACTTTGGTTATGATGATGCCATTTACGCTGCCTTGCGACTTCTGGAAATATTATCCCGTACCGGCGAAAAAATCAGTTCTCTTCTTTCCGATGTGCCGGAAACCTTTGCCACACCGGAAATTCGAATTGATTGCCCGGATGATAAAAAAGCTGATGTGGTAAATAAGATCAAAAATCACTACCGGAATACTCCCGGTCTAATCGATATCGATGGTGTGCGCATTCCATTTAATGATGGCTGGGCTCTAGTCCGCTCTTCCAATACTCAACCTGTAATAGTATTGCGCTTTGAAGCTTCTTCGGTAAATAGTTTGCAATTGATCCGCAAAGAAGTGGAAGACCTTCTCCATATTTAAATATATCTGTCAAATTAGGCTGAGATGATCAAGACGGATGTCATTATCATTGGCGGTGGAGCCACCGGTTGCGGCATTGCCCGAGATCTGGCACTGCGCGGTATCCCGCATTGTGTGATTGAAAAGGGAGATTTCGCAGCGGGAGCTACCGGAGCCTGCCACGGTCTTCTGCACAGCGGCGGCCGCTATGCGGTGTCCGATCCGGTTGCGGCCAAGGAATGTTACGATGAAAATATTATTCTCCGCCGCATCGCCGAGAAATGCGTGGAGCCCACCGGCGGATTGTTTGTGCGTTTGCCCGGTGATTCCAAACTTTTCCGGGAACGGTTTTTAAGAAGCTGTGAGGAAATCGGCATTCCGACGGAAGTCATTTCTTCCACCAAAGCGCTTGAACTTGTGCCCAATCTTAATCCGGAGATTGAGGAGGCCATCAAAGTTCCCGATTGTTCCATCGATCCCTTTCGCCTTTGCATGCTCAACATGCGAACATCGAAGCTCAAGGACGGATTAAGCTTTACGCGCCACAAAGTGACGGAAATCATACAGTCCCGGGGCCGCTGTATCGGTGTCAAGGCCACCGACGCAGCCACCGGTGAGATAAAACAAATTTACGGCAACATCATTGTTAACGCCTCGGGCGCCTGGACCAATCTCATCGCCGGACTTGTCGGCTGCACAGTGCCCCTTACCTTGTCTAAAGGTTCGCTGGTAATCACTAATCACCGCCTGACCAATATGGTTATCAACCGTCTGCGGCCATCTTCGGACGGAGATATTATCGTTCCCAACGAAGCCGTTTGTCTGGCCGGAACTACATCGCTTACGGTGGAAGACCCGGATAAAATCGCCATTACACCTTCGGAAGTGGATACGATCATCAGTGAGGCGGGCCGAATGATTCCGCATTTCAACAATACGCGAGTCATCCGGGCGTTTTCCGGTGTCCGCCCTTTGCTCAAATCGCAAAAACTCGACAGCCGCGAAATTTCACGCGGCTTTCAGATTATCGACCATCAAAACGGTATGTACAGCATCGTCGGTGGAAAACTCACGACCTTCCGGCTCATGGCGGAAAAAATGGTTGATATCATCATGAGCGCCTTTAATCTGAAGCGAGCATGTGAAACAGCCGAAAAACCTCTGGACGGCCAGGAAGAACTCAGCGGTTATCCTCTCTCCAAACGTCTGGCGGACATGAAGAATATTATCTGCGAATGCGAACTTGTGACCCGCAAGGAAGTGGAACGGATTATCGAACAGACCGGAACCCGGCATGTCGGCGATATTCAGCATCGAACGCGGCTGGGAATGGGGCCCTGTCAGGGCGGTTTCTGCACGTTTCGCGCTCTCGGCATTATGCATGACATGCAGATTTTAACGGCGGAGCAATCCGTGCAGTCTCTGCGGGAATTCCTCCAGAGGCGGTTTCGCGGTATCCGCTGCGCGCTTTGGGGCGATCAACTGCGGGAGGAACAGCTTGTCGAATATATCTACCTGGGCATTCTTGCCATGGAGAGGAACAAGTGAGCGTTATTGAATACGATGTCATTGTGATCGGAGCGGGCGTGGCGGGTTTAACCGCGGGTACCCTTCTGGCCGGTCAGGGTTTAAATGTGGCATTGGTTACGGCGGGAGAGCCGACCGCTTGTCTGTCCACAGGTTGTGTCGACGTTTGCTCGCAAAATGAGAACCCTTTGCAGGGAATTGCCAACCTGCCCGATCTTCATCCCTTTCATCTGGTTTCTTCAGAAACAATCCTTCAGGCGCTGACTGATTTTCAACAAGTCATGACAGATATGAACATCCCCTACACGGGAACTCTGGAAAAAAACCGGCAGGTTATTTCCGCCATCGGCACATTCAAAACAACCTGCCTGACGCCCTTGACGATGGAGTCTTCCCCGCAAAGCATTGATGAAAAAATACAAATTGTTACGTTTACCGGTCTTAAGGATTTTTATCCCAGCTACATCATTTCCCGACTCCAAAACGCGTCTTTCTCCACCTACGACGCCAGAGTTTCCACGACAATGGGCATCGCGGCCAAATTTGAAGATGACGCGTTTCTGGAAGCGTTCATATCGTGGCTGGAAAACCTCAACATCAGTGCAGACAAAATAGCCGTTCCTGCTGTCCTGGGTTTGGAGTCGGCAACGGCCATCATGAAAAGGATCGCGTCTCGCCTGAAACGTCCTGTTTTTGAAATTCCCACCATTCCGCCTTCCATGCCCGGGCGACGACTGTTTAACGCGCTGAAAGACCATTTTCGCAGCAAGGGCGGGGTTATTTACTGGGGCTGGCCGGTTGTGGGTGTGGAAAAAGCAGGAAGGCTCATTGAAGCAGTGACGGCCGAATCACGCGGCCGTCCTAACAGCCTCAACGCCCGAGCATTTGTTCTTGCCACCGGATCATTTGTCGGCGGAGGCCTTCACGCAGAGCGCGACACCATTGTAGAGCCGGTATTCGGCCTGCCGGTCCATGTGCCCAGCCAAAGAGAGGGCTGGTTTGATCAGGATTATTTTTCCGCCAATCATGGTATCGGTCAGGCGGGTATTATGGTCGATACATCCTTCCGGGCCGTGGGTTGCCCCTGGGATAATATTTTTGTCTGCGGCGCAATCCTTGCCCATACGGAAGCGCTGAAAAATGGTTGTGGCCATGGTTTCGCGATGACCACAGGACATGCGGCGGCCCGGTCCTGCCTGGAGTACCTGCAATGAAGTATGAACACTGCATCCGTTGTACCATTTGCGTGGAAAATTGCCCTGTGTTTCGGGTCAATCCCGAGTTTCCGGGACCCAAACAATCAGGTCCCGATGCTCAGCGCTTTCGGAGTGACGGAAAAAAATCAGTCGATGACTGGGTATTGCTTTGCAGCCAGTGCAAACGCTGTGAAATGGCCTGTCCCTGCGGCGTGGAACCCGCGCAGATTATTCTCCGTGCGCAACAGAAATATGGCTTGGAACATCCCCACACAGCGGCGCATTTGCTTTTCGCCAACAACTACTATCTCTCCACGCTCGGATCGATGACGGCGCCGCTGGCCAACAGAGTCGCTGCGACGAAAATCGGAAAAAAAATATTCCAACGCCTTGGCATCGCGACCTATATTCCTTTTCCCAAATTCAGTTTCAAAACACTACGGCAGGAAAAGAAAACACGCAACCGCGAAGTTCGGAAAGTCGCCTTTTTTTATGGCTGTTTCATCAACTTTTACCGTCCTGACATCGGTCGAAAAATTATTCAGATACTTCAGTCATTGAGAATTGATGTTGTATTGCCATCCCAGTGGTGCTGCGGACTACCCGCGTTGGGCAACGGCAACCTGGCTCTGGCGCGTTCTTTTGCCGCAAAGAACGTTGCCTCTCTGTCTAATTATATCGACGCGGGATATGATGTGGTCTACACTTGCACATCCTGCGGCCTGTGCCTGCTGCACGATTATCAGGGGATTATGGAAATACCCGGAGCGAAAAAAATTGCGGAAAACAGCTATAACGTGCATGAGTATGTTCTCAAGCTGATCGCTGAACAGGAAATCAAACCCGCTTTCAAGGAAGTCAATCGCACTCTTGCTTATCACATCCCTTGCCATCTGCGAGCGCTGGAGATTGGTTATCCTGCCGCCAATCTGCTGAGATTGATCCCCTCTTTGCAATGCCGGATTCTGGATGACGCCTGTTGCGGACTAAACGGCAGTTACGGCTTTAAAAAAATCAACGAAGCTACGGCGCTTCAACTGGGAGGGCGCGCCGTGTCGTTGATAAAAAAAACGGGCGCCGAGGCGATTGTTGCCGATTGCGGTTCCTGCCGGATGCAGCTTAGCGGTCTTTCCGGAATGGAAGCTTTTGATCCGGCGGAGATTATTTACGAATCGCTGGGAATCAAGGTCTGATAAGATTCAGTTTTAAAAGAACAATAAAAAGCCGTCGACGAAAAAAAATATTCCCACACCTCCGGCAGACATACCCAGAATCCAAACGTATTTTTTCTTCAATAAGGCGGCAATTGAAGACAGTAATATGGCAATTTGTAAAAAGATAACAGCCAATCCAAAGGTCTGAGAATGTTTTTGCGCTTCATCTCTGACAGATTCCAGTTTCTTCGCTTCCTGGGAAATTACCGCCTTTTCCTCATCATACCGCTTTAATTTTTGACTATATCCCGCTATTTTCTTTTCATATTCATCGAGCAAAACTTTCGGAAGTTTCGCTTTATTTTTTTTCAGTTCCAATTCCATTGATTCTTTCTGGTTTTCATATAAATAGCCTTTAATACTCTTGGATTGATAATAAGACCACTGATTAGCCGCCTGTGTCTGGGATAGTACCGAACGCGTGGAGTAACCGGCACCTCTAAAAGTGGAAAGCGTCGCGCAAACAGCAAGGATAACTGTTGTCAGTGCAAGATAATTCAGCCATTGTTCCTTTGGTTCTTCTGCCATAAAAAAAATATCCTCCTCAATAATATTAATTTACCAAAATTCCTGATCAATCAAAACACCATCGGCCAAATTTACATTAACCGGCATGACTTCTTTTATCCCCAGTCTTTCCATAAAACCGAGGACTAAAATCAAGTTGGAAATTTCCGTATCCGCATAATGCCCGCCGATATCCTTATCGTTCAATCCAATCCGCATGTTCACTGCATTCATTATTTCTTCCTGTGTATAGCGGGCACCAGATTTAAGCTGCTTTCTTATACTTTCGTTATGCACCCCGCCAATGCCCAGAATTACAGTATCCGGTTCATTGATAACTTTTTTGATTTTTTCCGGCACATCCCCTGCGGCAGCCGACGCCATCTCTATTGCCTTTTTTAGATTTTCTCTGCCGATGGGATTAGGTGATAAATGTTTTTCCGGTTTTTGCTGCTGAATTTGAGTCAATATCCTTTCTTTAAAAGAAACGGAAGCAATTTTCCCGCGATAAATTAAAAATTCCTTGTCTTTCTTCCGTAAAATCATTTGCATCGAAGCGCCGCCGATATCCCAGACAACAATATTCTCCGGCCTGTCCGTTAAAGCAGCTGTGGCGGCCAGATAGCCTAAGACGGCTTCCTGATCCTGATCAATTAGTTTTATCGCTATTGCCGTTTGCTTTTTAATTTCCCCGAGGAATTCCAATGTGTCGGATACTTGCCGGAAAGCTTCGGTAGCCACTCCGGAAAAAGCTTCGGCCCCATTGTTAATCGCTTCATTTTTTAATCTGGTAAGAGCTATAATCCCGCTGTTGCGTATTTGCGGACTAAATGCTCCTGAGCGGTGATTTTCGGCATACGGAACCTTTACTTCATTCTTGTAAATGATTGCTTCATTCTTTTGGAGACATTTATTAACTCTGGCAACCTTCAGCTTTGTCGTTTCGGAGCCCACATCAAAAGCCGCCCGATAAGCAACACAATCCTGCGGCTGCGCAATGTGACTGCATGCATTGAAAAAACAGATAAAAACGATTACAGGAAATAATAAGATTACTTTTTTCGGGGAAAAGTAGTGTAACATTATGATCATCTTTCTTCTCTTTTTTTACGGCAGCAACCAAAATTGGGGGGAATTTACACTAAAAAACGACGATCCGCAACCTAAAGCCGTATCCCATAAAAATAATGGGCTGCGGATTTAATATGACCCCTTGATATTACTGATCGAGAGCGACAGGAGTTGAACACTCGAAGCGATGCAGCCATTGAACATAGCTATTGGGTACAGGTCACCGCAATGTCGAGAGCTGCGCACTGAGAGTGACGTTACTTATGATCTGCTACATGGCGTATAGGCTTAACCATCTCATCCTTGAGCATCTTCAGAAATTTTTTCCGGAAAGGCGGGAGCTTCGTGAGCATGGTCATCATCAAATTCAAACGCCTCGCTTTATAATTCTTGTGGGGGAAATCATAAAGGCCGCGGCCCTTGTAATAGCGGTGATCCGACTGGAAAACAAAACGCAGCATTCCATAAACCTCATCCCGGAATATTTTCCGGCCACCGATGCCCAGAAAAGTCATGGGAGGCATGAAACCATCAGCTATCGGCCGAACAAGTTTGCCGGCCAATTCGGTCAGCAGTAAATCGATCTCACCGGAACTGCCTGTTTCATCCGTGACAATTCCCGCCAGATTGGTTTCCTGAAATTCTGCATAGGCTGCCAGAATCTGTCGGAGATTGGGAATCTGACCCAATGGCCCGGAAATCAGAAACGCAATCTGTTTGCCGATCAGAGTGGGCATATGGGTATTGAAGAAAGAACGGTCGAAAAATGTTTTCCACTGGGCGGAGAGATAACGGTCATGGATGGCGCCGGCAAAAACCACAATATCCGCTTTTTTCACTTTTTCATTGTAGAAGTCAATAAAGCCGTCTTTCCCCGCATATTCGCAGACGTTATCCAGCCCGCACTTGCAACACCCGAGGCAGCCGCCCTTGATATCAATGTCCGTCAGGCAGATGACTTCCACTTCTTTGCGGAAGTTTCCCGTAAATGATTTTATCATGGCGGAAATATTCCCTGCCTGGTTCTGTTCATCCGTGATCACCAGAATTTTTTTGCCGTCCGCATCCAGTGCGGCCTTGGAAGCTCCGGGCTGAAAAATAGAAGTGCCGGTGGACAAGGGCGGATAAACCCGCGCCACAGGGATCTGCCGGGAGACAGAATCAAAGAATGATTCCGCAAAGTCGAGCCAGCGCTTTCGTTCCGTTTTGCGCATCAGGTCATACATGCCCGCAGAATAGGCTCCTACGTATTTCATTTGCAGGTCGTCGCAAATTGCGTGGATATAATTATGCGCCGTATGATCGAAAAAATGAACCGATGTGGAAAGCGAGGCGGTATATTTTCCCGCAAAGGCCGGTTGCTGCTGCCTTACGAAGATCAATTCGATAAACCGTTTGTACTGCGAGGAAACCAGCTGGAAATACAGGGGGAATGCCCATAACACACCATCTGCCTCTTTAACTGCGTCCATGACTTCCTGAAAAACTGCTGCATCTCTTTCCAGTCTTTTGATATTCTGGGCGATAGAGAAAAATCTAAATGAATGCTGCGGAAATTTCTTCGCGGCAAAACGGGCGTACTGGAGAGTTACACTCAGCTCCCCTTTGGGGCTTCCGTTTAAGACGACTATATTCATGGACTTTTCCTCTTTTCGTCTAATGAAGATAACTTAAAGCAGTTATTGCGCAAAATAACTGCGGACATTTTCGGCTGTTTTTTCTATCAGCAACCGGCGGGCTTCCCTGCTGGCCCATGCAATGTGGGGTGTGATGAAAATCTTTTCGGGATTGCGAACCCGCAGAAGTGGGTTATCCTTGGAAATCGGTTCGGAAGTCAGCACATCGAGTGCGGCTCCGGCAATCCGGTGTTCATCAATAGCACTCGCCAAAGCCTGTTCATCTACAATGCCTCCCCGGCCCATATTCAGGAGATATGCCGTTGGTTTCATCCGTTTGATCCGGTCTTCGTTGAGTAAATTCCGCGTATCGTTGTTCAGCGGACAGTGAATGGATACCACATCGGCAGTGCTCAACAATTCGTCCAGCGGCAGATGCGGGTAACCTGTCCCTTCCAGATTTTTGCCCGAGGTCGAGTAATAGGCGACACGTGCACCAAAAGCTTGGGCTACCTGTGCGATCCGTTTGCCGATGTTTCCCATCCCGATAATTCCGAAGATCTTGTTTTTTAATTCCCAGAACATGCGGCCTTGATGGGTGAACACCAGGCTTCTGGCGTACTCTCCCGATTTTACATAGTCATCATAGTAGGCGCTGCTGTGCATTAAATAGAAGAGCATGGAAAAAGTGCTCTGGGTCACCGATTCGGTAGAATATCCGGCGACATTTTTTACGGTGATTCTCTTATTAGCGGCATGCTCCAGATCGATATTATTCATCCCCGTGGCCACGACACAAATCAATTCAATCTCCGGACATCCGTCCATCACCTCGCGGTCAATGACTACTTTATTGGTGAGGACGACATTATGCCCGCGTATCCGCTCCATGCGCTGCTCCGGCAAGGTCGTCTCGTAGGCGGTATACTCGCCTTGTGATTGAATAGCCGGAAGGTTGTCAATTTCACCTACTGTTACCGCATCCAGAAATACCATTTTAATAGGGTTTTTCATCCTTATCTCCCTTCCGTTTTTTCTGAGGACTGTCGCCCGTCGAATACAATATGTCCGTCAAAACGTTTAATCAAGCAAATATTAAATCCCTTGATATCATTGGTTAGGGCGGGGCAGGATTTGAACCTGCCCCGCCGATTGTAAATATCTGTTATTATTATGTATCAATTGATGATGATAATGATTTGATAACGGCTACTTATATTCCTTCTTTTATTTTTGTCGGCACCTATTAACAAATGTTTTTGAATATTTCTGATGTTGTGAATTACGACTTGAAAGGTTTAACATAGAAATCAGCCGAAGCGCAACAATAGGCTGGACGGGAACAATCATCTAATATTTTGTGCCAGGATTAAGCGGGCATTGATAGTTAACACAATTAGGACACCCGGTAATCCTTAAATGGGAAAACCAGAATCCTATAAAGGTAGCCCCATATAGTATTCCCCATGTCCATAACTGGTTTTGAATAATAATAATGAATGGGACAACAATACGAAGTAAATAAGCAACAGATGCCCAGATAAGCTGCATCATTCCATATGGTTTATTGACCCGATCAAAAACCCAGTGAACCATCCCTCCTTCAAGTATAATAGGACATGGTTTGCCATAATTTGCACAGTAACGACAAGTGCCTGCATAAATAACTGGATATGATACAAGCCACAATATCAGGTAAGCTCCTATGTATAATAATTCATATTGTAATAGTATTACAAGACCTACTAGAAAAAGCAGTACAAACAAAATTGTCGGTACAAGTTTCTGTTTAAGTGAAAATTCAGTTAAATAATTCTTTCTTTTAGTTATCAGCATATTGTTTTTTTCTAAATCATATATATTACAACGAGGTATAAAGCAAATACGTTTGCGCCCTTCACAACATAGTAATCTACCAGTGCGACGCCTGGCAGAGCCGAATCGACACTGCTTTTGATATTTGAACTCACTTTATTAGAGAGAATATGGTTATACAACAGAAGCTTTTCCATTTAGGCAAAGGAAAATACTTTACAAGCAATTCGGGAAAGAACTGCTGCTATATAAATAGATCAGTAAGACTAATATTGTTGGCGGGAGCTTCAGTTACTGTTTTCTCAGCATCCTGTTTTGCCAGCAATCTCTCCGCTTCTTTGGCAGTTTGAGCAGCCGTCACTTTAGCTTCTTCTGAAGCCGCCTTGGCAGCGCTGCTTATTGATACAGTGTCGGTGGTCGACTTTGTTTTCGCTTGGGGAGCTGTTTGCTCTGCCGGTGCGTCTGGGGAAGCGGTTTGGCTTGCATTTGTTGCAGTTGCCGGGATAATCATATAAGCGGCATCTACCTGTGACACTTGATTAATTGGCATAGTATTTTCTCCTTTCGGAAATTGTGTAAAGTATTGGTTTGTTCTTCATAAACATGTAATCCTCCTTACATTGAGGTCTTTTACGGCTGGAATTATACAAGGTAAAAGAAGAATCTTCTGTGACATACGTCACAATTAATGCAAATTATTTGAGGGAAAGCTCTGAGGATGATCTTTTTATCGGTCAGGACCGGATAATTACATTAGTTACATACTGAAAAAGTAACCACTTCCCACTTTTAAAATCAAGTGCTTGAAATACTAAAGGTTAATAGACTATCATTCTCTGAACACATTTTCACTTATGACGGAAAACGCCCATATATCACGAAAGGAAGATGCGTGATATATGGAAGTCTGACCGTCAAATTGCCGAAATAAAGATTAATCAGAAGAATGCCATCCTGCACTCGTTAGGTTTTCAGCTTTTGGACAATGGGGTTGACCTTGAAATGGTCAGAGATATTTACGTTCACACTTCCACGGATATGACACGCAAGTACGTAAAACGGACACCAACGAGGATGTTAGAAGCTTTGGAAAACAGAGGCAAGGTTGTGGAGTTTACTGAATATTTACTGAACGAAAACAAGATAGATAAGCATTCAAAATAACTACATTAAAATGGTCGGGGCGGCAGGATTTGAACCTGCGACATCCTGCTCCCAAAGCAGGCGCGCTACCAAGCTGCGCTACGCCCCGTTTTTAATGCTTTTATCTTTTCATCAACAGACTGCTTTTGAATTTAGCAACCGCCTGCCCGCGATGACTTACTTTGTTCTTAATATCGGCCGGTAGTTCCGCGGCAGTCATTTTCAGCTCCGGGATCCAGAAAATCGGATCATAACCAAAGCCATTGTCACCACGTCGTTCATCTATAATTTGCCCCTGCCAGTTGCCTTCGAAGGATTCGAAAGTCCCGTCTTTTCTGTAAAAAACTAAAACACATTGAAAGGAAGCAACTCTTTTTTCCGCAGGAATATTTTTCAATTTAGTTAAGAGTTTGGCATTGTTTTCTTCGTCAGTTGCCCCAAGGCCGGCATAACGGGAAGAATAGATGCCCGGTTCTCCATTTAAGATATTTACCAGCAAACCGGAGTCATCCGCCAATACTGTTTCACCGGTAAATTCCGCAATAATTCTAGCTTTCTTTAATGCGTTGGCCAGAAAACTTGTGCCGTCTTCCACAATCTCCGGAACGCCGGAATAACTTTTAAGAGAGACCATCTCAATCCCTGTTCCTACCAGCATTGCTTGGACTTCTTTTACTTTCCCCTCATTTCCGGATGCGAAAACAATTTTCATGACTGCCAATCACCGGTAATCTCTTTTTGCCTGGCGGTAATTTTTTTGATGCCGGTGGCGGCCAGTTCGGTCATTTTATCTAATTGCTCTTTATTGAACGGCAGATGTTCAGCAGTGCCCTGAACTTCAATAAACAAACCCGATCCCGTCATTACAAAATTCATATCGACTTGTGCTTGCGAATCTTCTTTATATTCCAGATCAATTATGACTTCATTATCCACAATACCGACACTGATTGCCGATACATAATCGATGACGGGAATTTTTTCCACGATACCATCTTGCTTCATCTTTTTGAATAAATCCACCAGTGCAACGAACGCACCGGTAATTGATGCCGTCCTTGTTCCTCCGTCCGCTTGAATAACATCACAATCAATATAAATAGTTTTTTCACCGAAAGCAGTTAGATTCGTGACTGCCCGGAGAGATCTTCCGATCAGCCGCTGAATTTCGTGAGTCCGGCCACCCTGGCGGCCGCGGACAACTTCCCGTGCTGTTCTCGTCTGCGTGGCCATCGGTAGCATGGAGTATTCAGCAGTTAACCAGCCTTTACCCGTGTTCCTTAAGAAAGGCGCCGTTTTATCATCCAGAGCTGCAGTGCAAATAACTTTCGTATTGCCAAATTCAATAAGAACAGAAGCTGAATCTTTTAAATAGTTGTTCGTAATTTTAATGGGCCTCAGTTCATCCCACTTTCTCTCGAGACTTCTTCTAATCACTGCATCTCCTAAAAAAATAATTTAATGCTCTTGGCCAGAGTTTTTGCTATTTCGGATTGACTATTTGCGGCAAGCAGCTTCTTTCGTTCCTCAGGATTTGTGGCAAAGCCAATCTCCACAACTACCGCCGGAATATTCATTCCTTCCAGAATGGGTGTGTCGGCTTCCCTTAAGCCCCGTTCTTTACGGGGAAACAATGTATCCAGATTTTTTTTTAAAATCTGAGCGAGTCTTACGGAATCGTTGAGATATTTATTCTTTACATCTTTCTGTCCATCTTTGACCTGTTTTTTTTGATCAGTTATATCTTTAAAACCGGGGTAATAAATTTCAAATCCTGCTGCACTCTTGCCAAAACCGGCATTAATGTGCAGACTTAAGAATAAATCCGGCTTGATTTTGGCAATGGCTTTCCTGCGGTCTTCAAAACTGATTGCTTTATCCGCATCGCGTGTCAAGACAATTTCCCAATTGCCCTCTTTTGCCAGTTCCTTCTGCAATGCGAGAGCAATAGCCAGTGTAACATCCTTTTCTCCAACACTCTCGGTAATTTTGACGCCGATATCCTGACCGCCGTGAGCCGGATCAATCACCACCAGATGTTTTTTCTCCGCAGCAGATGAATACGGCACTCCGCAAATAATGACAAAGAGCAGCAGCAATCCTGAAATAATTAGTACTTTTCTTGTTCTCCAGATCATCATTTCTCCTGAGCTAAGTTTGCGCTTGCTTAGGAGCCGTTACGAAATAATTTGTTTATTTTCTATATTTCGTTACGGCACCTTATGCCGTTCCCAGCATTTATTTGTTCATGATTCTTTTGCTAGACGGCTTATAGCAAACTGTCTATGTTTGTCAACATCCAAATGATTATGATTAGTATTTTTCAGGATTTGCGCATTCTCTCGATGGATTTGACTGCTTTCAATTGTTTAATAGCCAGCACTATTTGATTGAGTTGTTTTAAATTGTTCACATCGATCACAAAATTACAGGTAGCGATCAGATCAATTGTTTCTACCTGGGCGTAACTGATATTTACATCAAATGAGGAGATCGTCGAACTGACTTCAGTTAAAATACCTTTGCGGTCGGCGCAGACGACTTTGATACGAACAGGATAAGTCTGCTTCTCCCGGACATCCCAATTAACATCGACAATCCTTTCCGGGTCGAGATTTTTGATATGTGGGCAATTTCTCGTATGCACGGTAATGCCGCGGCCCCGTGATATATATCCGGCTATGTCATCTCCGGGAATAGGATTGCAACACTTGGCAAACTTGACCATCACATTGTCGATGCCGGTTAATGATATGCCCAGTGACGGCGTCGCTTCCGGTTTTTTCTTAACTTTTTCCAGTGCCGGCCCCGGAATTTTAGCCAGTTCCTCAACAAGAAAATGATTGACAATTTGTTTGGCGGAAATACGGCCACAACCGACCTGAGATATCAGATCATCAAGAGAATTTACGCCATGTTCAACAAACAATTTTCTTATTTCTTCCGATTTGACGGAAGTGCTTAATTTTAAATTATGCCTTTTAAATTCTTTATCCAGCAAATCGCGTCCCAACGCCAAAGAGCTTTTCTTCTCCTCCAGATTAATCCAATTCCTGATCTTGGAGATTGCTCTTGTCGTTACAACATATTTCAACCAATCCTTACTGGGGTGATGCCCGGCTTGCGTCGTGATCTCTACCCGGTCACCATTTTGCAGTTCATATTTCAGAGGAACAATATTCCGGTTAACTTTGGCGCCGATGCACTTGTTCCCGACATCGGTATGAATGCTGTACGCAAAATCAATTGGCGTTGCCCCCTTGGGAAAAGATTTAACATCTCCTTTGGGTGTGAAGACATAGACTTCCTCCGGAAACAACGCCAGTTTCAGATTAGACATGAACTCCCGCGGATCTTTTATCTCCTGCTGCATTTCCAGCATTTCGCGAAGTTTCTTTATTTGAGTATCTTCATCGTCTTTAAAGGTTCGGCCTTCTTTATATTTCCAGTGAGCAGCAATGCCCTTTTCCGCCCACTCATGCATTGCTTTCGTCCGAATCTGGATTTCCAGCCTCTCCCCGTAAGGGCCGATGACTGTTGTATGCAAAGATTGATAATTATTGGCTTTGGGCATCGCAATATAATCTTTAAATCTGCCCGGAACCGGCTTCCATAAAGCATGGACGGAACTGAGCGCCTCATAACATAATTTCACATTATCGGAATCCAGGATCAGACGAAAAGCGATAAGATCATAAACTTCATCAAAATCGAGATGTTGCTCCTGCATTTTTTTATAAATACCGTATAAATGTTTTGCCCGCCCTTCCACTTCTCCTTTAATGGAAAACTTTTCCAGTTCGCGCCGAATAATACTTTTTACTTCTTCAGTATAAAGGTCGCGTGATTCTTTGGTTTTAACCACGCGCCGGGATAATTCATTATATTCTTCCGGATGCAAATATTTAAAGGAGAGGTCTTCCAGCAATATTTTCATCCAGTTAATCCCCAGACGATTCGCCAGCGGTGCGTAGATATCCATAGTTTCTTTAGCAATATAAGCCCTTTTATCCGGGGTCTGATACTGCAATGTTTTCATGTTGTGAATACGATCGGCCAGTCGCACCAGCAGAATACGGATATCCGCAGACATAGCTAAGATCATTTTACGGAAATTCTCGGCCAGCCTCTCTTCTTGTGAACCAAAAGATATTAGACTTAACTTGGTCAATCCGCCGACCAGGAAAGCAACATCTTTGCCGAACTCTTTTTCTATTTGTTCCAGAGTGGTTAATGTGTCTTCTACAGTATCGTGTAATAAGCCGCTGATGATGGTTGCCGCATCCAGCTTCATATCAACGAGGATGCCTGCAACTTCCATGGGGTGAGTAAGATATGGTTCTCCGGATAGTCTGACCTGCCCTTGATGTACCGTTGCCGAATAGATATAAGCTTTCTCGATCATTTCTAATTCTTCGGCGGGCAGGTAAGATTGCGCTTTATCGAGAATATCAGTAATTCGTAACATGAAAGTTCCCAGCTAATCTATACTTCCGGTGGTTAGATGATGTGTCGCAATGTCATTCTAAAGCCTTTTGTTAAAGAATCTATATCCTAGAACAAGGGGTCTTGCCACCCGCATGGGTGGTTGCAATCCCTTGTTCTAAACCTTCGTCAATATTTTTTTTGATCTCGGATACTATTTTCTCCAGAGGATAAAGCTTCGTTTCTCCGGATTTTCTATTTTTCAACTCTACATTTCCCGAAATAAGATTTTTTTGGCCGACAATTACTCTCAAAGGAATGCCGATCAGGTCGGCATCTTTAAATTTCACCCCTGCCCTTTCATCACGGTCATCAAAAATAACTTCGATTCCCATAGCCTGCAAGTCATTATAAATTTTGTCGGCGGCTTTTAAGACATCTCCTTCATTCACATTCACCGGAGTGATAATAACATGATAAGGTGCCAGAGGAATGGGCCAGACTATACCGTTGGCATCATTATTCTGTTCAATGCACGCAGCAACGGTTCTTCCTATCCCTATTCCGTAGCAACCCATAATCATTATCTTTTCCTGGCCATCTTTGTCCAGATACGATGCTTTCAAGGATTTGCTGTATTTCGTTCCCAGCTTAAAAACATGACCTACTTCGATGCCGCGCACAAATTGAATATTCCCGGAGCAGCGCGGGCATTTATCATTTTTTCCCACAACACGCAGATCCGCAAATGATTCCACCTCGCAATCGCGGCCGATATTGACGTTTTTTAAATGATAATCTTCTTTATTGGCGCCGGTGACAAAATTAATCATGTTCATAACAGAATAATCGGCAATGACCCGGGTTTTAATTTTTACTGCTCCGGCAAATCCACGGGGTGCGCCGGTCGCCTGCATAATCATTTCGTCGTCGGCGAGTGTAAGTTCATTGGCGCCTAAATAATTTTTTACTTTAATCTCATTGACTTCCTGATCACCGCGAATCAATATTGCGCAGGGTTTACCATCGGCATTAAAGATTAATGTTTTTACAATATCCTGGGGGCCGACTTGCAAAAAATCACTGAGTTCTTCGATCGTCCGCACATTCGGAGTATGCACGCTCTCCAGGATAAGCCAATCTTTCTCCGTACTGTCAACTTTTTTTGGTCTGCCGGCTTCAGCCTTTTCCAGATTGGCGGCATAAGAGCATTTATCGCAAACGATCATGGCATCTTCACCGGATTCAGCCATGACCATGAATTCATGCGAATACTTACCGCCGATACTGCCGGAATCGGCTTCCACCGGACGGAATTTTAAACCACAACGGTTGAAGATGTTATTATAGGCGGCGAACATTTTTTCATAACTGGCTTCAGCCCCCGCCTCATCGGCATCAAAGCTATAGGCATCTTTCATCCCGAATTCACGGCAGCGCATCACACCAAAACGGGGACGGACTTCATCCCGGAATTTTGTCTGGATCTGATAAAGATTACGGGGCAACTGGCGATAAGTCTTGATATCATTGCGAACAAGATCGGTAATCACTTCTTCATGAGTAGGTCCCAGACAATATTGCCGTTCATGACGGTCATGGAACCTCAGCAATTCTTTGCCATAATATTCCCAGCGGCCCGATTCCTGCCAGAGCTCAGCCGGCTGAACCATCGGCAGAAATACTTCCTGCGCTCCCGCTTTATTCATTTCTTCACGAACAATTTGTTCTACTTTGCGGATAACCCGATAACCCAGCGGCAAATAAGAATAGATGCCACTGGTTAATTTCCTGATCATCCCTGCACGAATCATCAATTGGTGGCTTATAACTTCAGCATCGGAAGGGACTTCCCTTCCGGTTGGCAGAAACATCTCTGAATAACGCATTCAACCCCCTTCTATTCATTGTCCAATGATTTTATCTCTTCGAGTAAAACCGGCACAAAATCTTTTTCTTCTACCCTTTTATAGGCAACTCCCTTTTTAAAAAGCATGCCAAAACCCTTACCACCGGCGATTCCGATGTCGGCGTCGGCAGCCTCACCCGGACCATTAACAACGCAACCCATCAAGGCTACTTTCACATATTCTTTTCTGCCGGCCAGGGCTTTTTCAATTTTTTCCGTTAACCCTAAAAGATCGATCTGGCAGCGACCGCAAGTGGGACAGGAAACTATTTCGGGGCCGACTCTTCTTATTTTCAACGAGCGTAAAATTCCGTAAGCAATCGGCAGTTCCAGCATAGGATTACCGGTAACGGAAACTCTAATTGTGTCGCCGATTCCCTGATAAAGCAAAGTTCCAATACCCAGAGATGATTTTATCGCTGCCGCTACCAGCGTTCCCGCCTCCGTCACACCCAGATGCAAAGGATAATCGGTTTTTTCGGCAATAGCCCTATAGGCTTCAATCATAATCGGCACGTCGGATGATTTCAGTGACAATTTCAGCTTATCGAATCCTTCCTCTTCAAAGAGCTCAATATTTTTGAGAGCGCTGGCGACCAGAGCCTCTGCCGTAACACCGCCGTATTCCAGCACTAAATCCTTTTGCAATGATCCGGCATTGACTCCAATCCTGATCACGACATCCCGTTCTTTAGCCACTTTAATTATTTCCCGGATTTTTTCGCGGGGAATATTGCCCGGATTAATCCGAATACCGGCAACTCCCTGCTTCATTGCATCTATTGCCAACTGATAATGGAAGTGAATATCGGCTATCAAGGGGACATTAATTCTCTTTTTGATTTCGGCAATAGCATCTACCGATTCCTGATCGGGGATGGCAACGCGTATAATTTCGCAGCCTGCTTCTTCCAGTGCCTGGATTTGAGCAACCGTGGCATTCACGTCGGCAGTATTAGTGCTGGTCATGGATTGAACTGTTATCGGGGCATCGCCCCCGATGGGCACACCACCTAAATTTATTTTCCTGGTTTTCTTTCTATTTATCCTGGATAAATTTTCCATAGCCTCCGGCTTTCACTGATATAGTCTGATAAAATTTATAACATGGCGCTCTTTCTCTGACAATGGATAATTTACCGGAATAGCAGAAGCAACCACCTCGCGAGCTCGCTCGCGAGGTATGAAATGAAAGTCATTATATCGCGAGCGAGCTCACGAGAATTAACGCTTGTCCCGCGTGAGCGGGATTAAAAAGCGGATATATATAAAACAATGTCTTCTTACCTGCCCTGCCAGCAGTGGAGGCATAATTGATCTTCCGGAAGCCCGATAGCGGCTATCATATCTTCAATTTCCAGATACTTCAGGGAAGTGACGTTGAGATCGTGACGAATCCAGTCAATCATCTTGGCATGTTTCGCCCCCGATCGATCAAGATACTCTTCGGGATTATCCGGTTCTCTCCCTTCGAGAACACGAATTGCTTTGCGGCAGGCCAGCTCCGCTGATGATCGCGTGGAAGATGCATATATACAGGGAAACATTAAAGGTGGACAAGCAGGACGAATGTGAATTTCGCGAGCCCCGTTATCCCACAATTTCTTTATAGTGTAATTCTTCAGCTGTGTACCCCGGACAATGGAATCATCGCAGATTATCATCCGGTTGCCATTAATAACGTCATGAACTGCACTCAGTTTCATTGTTGCTACCAGATCCCTTATATCCTGAGATGGCGGCGTATAGCTGCGTCCATAACCCGGAGTATATTTAACGAGCGGTCGGCGGAAAGGTATTCCCGATTCCATAGCGTAGCCGATGGCATGACCGACTCCGGAATCAGGTATGCCGGCAACGAAATCCGCTTCCACATTATCGCGCCTGGCTAAATAGCTCCCGCAACGTTCTCGTGTCCGTTCTACACCAATGCCATCATAGGTCGAAGACGGATACCCGGTATATATCCACAAAAATGAGCATATTTTCTTTTCGCTCCCTTCGGGTTTCATTTGTCGAATTCCATCAGGTGAAATTAATGAAATTTCGCCGGGACCCAGGAACTTGACCAATTCATAGCCCAGATTTTCAAAAGAGCTGGCTTCGGTGGCTACAACATATGACTTTTCATTACGGTCTTTCTTTTTGCCTATTGCCAGAGGAAAGCGGCCAAACTTATCCCGCGCAGCATAAATACCATCCCGGGTCAAGACTAATGCACAGATTGATCCTTCAACGGCGCCGCGCATGGAAGCAATTCCTTCGACAATATTATCCCCACGGTTAATGAGGCGAGCAACAATTTCTACATTGTTGATGCCCCCGCCGGCCATTTCACTAAATGATACTCCTTCGTTAAGAAGTTCGCTGATTAATCTGTCTTTATTGCTGATGAGCCCTGTAGCCACGACAGCATAAGCACCGAATTTAGAACGGATGATCAAAGGTTGCGGTGCTACATCATCAATTGCCCCGATTCCGAAGCAACCTTCCATTTTCCTGTAGTCGTCAATAAACCTCGATTTGAATTGCGCCTGAGAAATGCTATGGATCGCATTGTGGAATCCTTTTGCTCCCAATACCGCCATACCGCCATTTTCCGTACCGAGATGTGAATGATAATCAGTACCGTAAAACAGCGCTTGTACGCAATTTTCCTGTGACACTACTCCAAAAATACCCCCCATTGGTTTTCCTTTCTCTTCGGAGCCGATACCATCATTTACTTGACCACCCCCGCGGGTCTTGCGACCCCGCGCGGCCTCTTGTGACCGCTTGTAACCTAGGTTATCAGTTTATGGCAGGATCAAGTTGATTTTGCAAAAAGGCTCAAGACAATTTAGCAATCGCGTTCTTTATTCGCTTCAAACCTTCTTCAATATTTTTTAAAGATGTCGCATAAGACAAACGGATATGACTGTCACTGCCGAAAGCAGCACCGGGAACGGTGGCGACATTGGCCTCATCCAATAGATAATCAATCAATTCAGTGGAATTGGTTATCTTTTTGCCCTGGAATGAACGACCAAATATTTCGGAAACATTGGGGAAGACGTAAAAGGCACCTTCCGGTAATAAGCATTTTATGCCGTCAACTTCATTGAGCAATTGTACAATAATATCTCTTCTTTTCCGGAATTCGGAAACCATTAGACCTACAACTTCCTGATCTCCGTTTAGCGCTTCCACAGCAGCTTTCTGCGAAATAGAAGCCGGATTGGATGTGTTTTGACTTTGAATTTTATTAATAGCGGCAATAATTTGTTCAGGGCCGGCTGCGTAACCAATGCGCCAGCCGGTCATGGCATACGCTTTGGAAACACCGTTGACGACGATTGTTCTTTCTTTCATTTTCGGCTCAACCGTTGCAATATTGGCAAAAGAGAAATCTGCATAAATTATTTTTTCATAAATATCGTCGGAAATAGCAATTATATCTTTGTCAATCAGAACGTCAGCAATAGCCTTTAACTCATCCGGTGAATAAGCAGCCCCCGTGGGATTGGACGGACTATTGATCACCACAGCCCTTGTGCGACCGGTTATTGCAGCTTGCAGTTGTTCCGGTTTCATTTTAAAACAGTCTTTTTCCTTCGTTTCGACAATCACCGGCTGACCGCCCGCGAGAATTACAATATCGGGATAAGAAACCCAGTAAGGTGCAGGAATGATAACTTCGTCACCCGTTTCAAAAAGAGCCTGAGCCAGATTGTATAAAGTATGTTTGGCCCCGCAGGAAGCCACAACTTGCGAACGTTTGTATTCCAGAGCATTATCGCGCTTTAATTTGGCAATGATTGCATCCTTTAATTCGTCCGTACCGCCTACAGGCGTATATTTGGTAAAACCATCTTCAATAGCTTTGATCGCGGCGGCTTTAATATTTGCCGGTGTATCAAAATCAGGCTCGCCGGCGCCAAAGCCAATCACATCCCGGCCCTCCGCCTTCAAGGCATTGGCTTTGGCCGTAATGGCCAAAGTTTCTGACGGTTTAATCTTCGCCACTCTTGATGCTAATTTCACAAACTACTTCCTCCCATTATTAAATTTTGCCAGCAGTTTTCTATGAACTTTAGCCGGCAGCAAACCTTTTACCGATCCCCCGATGCTGGCGACCTGTTTGATGATCTGGGAACCTGTATAGAACCACTTGAAGCCGCTCATGAGAAACACTGTCTCAACTTCTCTGGACTGACGGCGATTCATCAGGGCCATCTGGAATTCATATTCGAAATCGGATACAGCACGCATACCTCGCAGAATTATACTGGCGCCTGTTTTTT
Source organism: Deltaproteobacteria bacterium (assembly GCA_025361065.1). Taxonomy (GTDB): domain Bacteria; phylum Desulfobacterota; class Syntrophia; order Syntrophales; family Smithellaceae; genus MVRV01. Next base: position 21,481 of record JANYAY010000061.1, on the reverse strand, counting down.
TCAGATAATCGACAAGAAGTCCGGAATAGCTGTCCACCCGGACTCCTTCTATGTCCATGATGGTTTCCTCAATCATTGTCACCCGCTCTTCCACTGTAAACAAGGAAGACTTGCTGGGATTGTAGGCAACAAGAATTATGATTTCATCAAATATGCGAATTCCCCTTTTGATGATGTCCAGATGGCCATTGGTAATTGGATCAAAGGAACCGGGATAAACTGCGATTCTACGGACAAGCTTTTCTTGTGTCATGGGCGCTCCATTTGTAAAAAAGTCAGGGCATTGTCGCCATATTTTCTCTGATCTTGGAGAATTGTTATTTCATCGAGAAGTGATGCTATATCCTCTCTTATCGAATGCTGAATCACTACTACGGTTTCTTCCGTAAAAACCGGATTTTCTTTCAATAATTTTATTGTTTGGCCCACTAACCCCCGACTATAAGGAGGATCGGCAAAAACAACATCAAACTCATATTTATTGTTAAACAGATCACGCAAACCGGCACTAAAATCCCGGGCTATAATCCGGCAATTCTCATCAAGATTGCAGGCAACAATGTTTTTTTGGGTAATAGCAGCAAGTTTCTTATCTTTTTCAATAAAAACGATTTCTTTTGCACCGCGGCTGGCAGCCTCTATTCCAACACTCCCCGAACCGGCAAAAAGGTCAAGAAACGATTTTCCCGTAAGAGGACCCAGTAAATTAAAAAGAGCTTCACGCAGAAAATCGGAAGTCGGCCTTTCTTTTGATAAGGAAGGAAACTGTAATATCCTTCCTTTGGCTTTACCTCCGGTAATTCTCATAATTTTTACACAATATCTTCACAGACCGATTTATATTTATCCAAAATCTACAGAGCCTGTTTATTTTTTTTCTTTTCCCTGCTCTTTTGAGCCAACTGCCGGCTGAATTTTGTCAACCACCAGAGCGGCCCGGAGATCACATATCCCAGCATCACTACAAAAGCCATGATTACTGGAATAGCCACAATAATAATTAAGAGAAGAACCAGAAAGAAGAAAGACATGAAAGGTTTACGGGCAAAAAGCTTCATATCCTTGCCACTGTAGTACTTGACGTTACTGACCATCAATAAAGAAAGAACAATGACAAAAAACAGCAGGTAAGGATTATGAAACTGCCCTTCCACACCGGCATAGTCGAAAAAAAGCACCGTTGTGGCAACAACCGCCGCCGCCGCCGGGATAGGTAAACCATTAAATACTTTGCTTTCAATAATGCCTATCTGGATATTAAAACGCGCCAGTCTTAATGCTCCGCAAACCACAAACATAAATGCAGCAATCCATCCCCACTTGCCATAGAAAAACATTGCCCAGTTGAATACCAGGAGCGAGGGCGCCACACCGAAGGCCACCAAATCGGACAATGAATCGTATTCAGCGCCAAATTTACTTGTGGTGTTGGTAATACGGGCAATCCTGCCATCCAACCCGTCTAAAACAAGAGAAACCAAAATGGCTATAGCGGCAACGACAAATTTTTCTTGAATGGAAGCAATGATGGAATAAAAACCGGCAAAGAGGGATGCCGTGGTAATAAGATTAGGTAAAACATAAATGCCTTTTTTTATGCGGATTTTTTTAAGCGATGTTTCTTTATTCATGATAGTCTCTTGAAAAAAGTCATTTAATCAACCACCTCGCGAGCTCGCTGCGGAGAATTAACGCTCGTCCCGCTTAAGCGGGATTAAATTATGGCAAATATCCTAAAGGTGTCTCACCTGCCCTAACCTTCTCCCCGATTTTAACGGCAATGCGGGAATCTTCCGGTAAATAAACATCGACCCGGGAACCAAAGCGAATTAAACCGAATCTTTCACCTTTTTTGACTGTATCTCCTGTTTTGACCCAGCAAACAATCCTCCGTGCTATCAGACCGGCAATCTGCACCGCCCAGATAGAAGAGCCGCTTTCCGTGCGGATATGTATTTCATTGCGTTCATTGTCACTGGATGCTTTATCCAGATTGGCAGAAACGAATTTCCCCTTGTGATAATTAATTGTTTCAATCTTTCCACTATACGGAACACGGTTGACGTGGACATTAAAAACATTCATAAAAATGCTAATTTTTTTGAATTTTCCCGTGATTGTACCATTCATATAGATATCTTCCACTTTAATTACTTTGCCGTCCGCAGGAGAAATAACAAGATTTTTCCCTTCCTGAAAAGACCGCTCGGGATTACGGAAAAACCAAATGGTAAAAAATGTGATTAAGGAAGACAAAATAAGCAGCCAGCAGACACCTAAAAAGGCAACAAAAACAGTAATAATAAGGAAAAATATAATAAAAGGATAACCTTCTTGAGCAATGATACTGTCATGTTTCATAAAATAATTATCTTTCCTGAAATGAAGGGTTTGTTGATATTATAATTAGGTAAGCTTGTCAATATATCTTTAATCCCGCTCACGCGGGACGAGCGTTAATTCTTCGCAACTGGCTGTGATATAATGACGTTCATTTCATACCTCGACAGCGAGCTCGCCAGGTGGTTGATTCATTATCAATCACTCATACAATTCGGTACTAGTTGACTCTTATCTGACCCATCTATATAATGATTATAAAATTATTTTATTGCACAGGTCTTCAGCCCATGTCTAAAATCAGCTGGTCCTTTGTATGGGGGATTTTCGTAACAATCACCTTCATCACTCTGCTGGCCATTCACCTGGAATTTTTCCGGAAAAATCAGGGTCCACTGCCGGTTATTCAATCACCCAAAGCACAGCGTCCTACCGATACATGGATGAACATTCAGCAAAACGGCAAAAAGATCGGGGTCGTGCACCGCACCTTTACTCTTCGGGATAAAGGTTTTCACTTTACGGAAAATGTATTCATGCAGATTAATACTATGGGAGTAATGCAGCCGCTCAATATTTCCACGCAAGGCGACCTTAATCCCGACATGACTGTTTCCTCCTTCAATTTTGATTTAACCTCCAGCCTCTTTCGCTTCAATGCCCATGGATATGTTGCCAAAAATAAGCTGATTCTTTTCACCGGTCTGCCTGAGGCCCAACAGAAAAGCGAAATTCCTCTCCAGGAGTTACCCCATATGAGTGGCAGCATATACGACGCCGCCTTTCGCGCTAATTTGGGGAAAAATATAACCCGCAATTTCAGTATTTTCGATCCTGCGACTCAAGCTATGCGATCAATTAGAGTAACACGGAATGCCGATGAAATAATCTCGATAATGGGAAAACGAATTCTCGCCCAAAAATACTGTGCTGATTTTATGGGTGCCAATAATTGCACCTGGATGGGTAAAGATGGAGATACTTTAAAAGAAACCGGAATTCTGGGTCTTTCCCTGGAAAAGGTAAGTCCGGCAAAAGCGCAGGAAGGAATATCACAAAATGGCAGTATTGATTTTACGCAAATCGCATCTATCCCTGCCAATCTCAAAATTGACGACGCGGAAAAATTAAGCCGGCTCAAAATTAAAATCAGCGGTATCGGCGGCCTGTTACTCTATCTTAATGGCGACAGGCAAAGCTTCCGTAAAGATATTTTAACAATTACCAGGGAACGGCCATCATCCTCTGTACTGCAATCATCAGCTAATAAGCCGACCCAAGATGTTACCTTTTTTCTCCAGGCTACTCCCCTGGTACAAGCCAACCATCCGCAAATGAAAGCGCAGGTAGATAAAATTATTAAAACAGATGACGTCCCCGAACAAAAAGTAAAAAAAATTGTTCACTGGGTTTATCGTAATGTGGAGAAAAAACCGGTTTTATCCGTACCGAATGCGCTGGAAGTTTTAAAAAACAAAGTCGGCGATTGTAATGAGCATGCTGTCCTTGTTGCCGCTTTATTGAGAACTGCCGGCATTCCCGCACAAATAGAGACAGGCCTGGTATATCTGCATGGCCGGTTTTATTATCACGCCTGGAATATTGCTTATATCGGGAACTGGATTACAGCCGATGCGGTATTTAATCAATTCCCCGCCGATGTGACTCATATCCGGCTGGTTCGTGGTGAAAGTAGCGAACAATTGGATTTGATAGGCGTCATGGGCAAAATCAAACTGGAGATACTGGAGCAGACAAAATGATTCAAGTACAAGAATTAACAAAAGATTATGGCACTACTATTGCCGTAAATAAGCTCAGCCTAAACGTTTGCGCCGGAGAAATTTATGGTTTTATCGGCCCCAACGGTGCCGGTAAAACCACAACTATCCGCATGATGGGTGGCATTCTCGCCCCGACATCCGGCAGTATTATAATCGGTGGCGTGGATATGACCTGCGACCCCGTAGCAGCTAAAAAAATGATTGGCTTCGTACCGGACAGGCCATTCCTCTATGAAAAGCTGACCGGCATGGAGTTTCTTCATTTTTCGGCAGATCTTTACGCTGTTGACCCCGAAACTTTCCCGCAAAAGGCAGAACAACTGCTGCGTCAGTTTGCCCTCTGGGACTGGGCCGACGAACTGATCGAAGCTTATTCCCATGGTATGAAACAAAGGCTCATCATTGCCTCCGCCCTGCTCCATGATCCGCAAGTATTGATCATCGATGAACCGATGGTCGGTCTTGATCCGGCGGCTGTGCATATGGTTAAGGATATTTTTCAGGATCTGGCCCGGAAAAAAATAACCATCTTTATTTCCACCCACACTTTGAGCATAGCGGAAGAATTATGTCAAAGAATCGGTGTAATTCATAAGGGCATGCTGCTGGCGCAAGGTAACATCAGTGAATTACGGAACATAGCCAAGCTAGGTGCAGCGAGGCTCGAAGAGGTGTTTCTCACAATAATTAAAGAAGATACTTTTTTATGAAAACAATTTTCGAATTATTAAAACCGCGCATATTTTCTTCTTTGAATAATCTGCGCCGGGGCAATAAAAGAAATCTCTGGATAAGACTCCTGATATTTGGAGTAATCGGCCTTCTTTTCTGGGGTGGTACTTTTATTATCTGCTACCGCATCCTGCTTTATTTCCAAAGCGTCCAGGACTTCGGCAATGTTCTGGCGATGAAACTTCTTTCCATGATGGTGATGACTTTTTTTGCCTTGTTGATCTTCAGTAATATTATCAATTGCCTTTCTCATCTATATCTGAGCCGGGACTTGCAGCTTTTACATTCTTTTCCTGTTTCGGCCAAAGATATTTTCTTCTCGCGCTGGCTTATCAGCACATTTGACAGTTCCTGGATGATCCTTCTCTTCAGCCTTCCCGTATTCCTGTCCTACGGCATTATTTACAAAGCGGGCATATTTTTTTATCTGATTGTATTCCTGGCAATAATATTCATGTGCCTGCTTACTTCGGCTGCAAGCAGCATTCTGGTACTGTTTGGAGCAAAAATTCTACCGGCAGGACGTATTCGAACAATATTGATTCTTCTTGGCGTCATATTAGTCCTGCTGCTCATTTCAGTTTTACGTTTAACAAGGCCGGAGCAACTGGTTAACCCGGACAGCTTTGCGTCCGCTATTCTTTATTTAAATTCAATGCAGACTCCCAGTTCGCCGCTTTTACCGACCACCTGGATTACTGATGCCATCAAAGCTGGTCTCCAAAAAGAATTTAGTAGTTCACTATTTAATATTGCCCTTCTCGGAAGCTGCGCCTTCATGTTTTTGTTCTTTGCCGGCATCATCGCTCAAACGTCATATTTTAAAGGTTTTTCCAAATCACAGACAACGCCTCAGCGTCTTTTCGCCCCGGTAAAATCCCAAGGTCTGCAATGGGAAAATTTGCTTAATTTTCTTCCTCGTACAGCAAAAGCCTTTGCCATAAAGGAAATTCGGACATTTTTCCGGGACTCCACTCAATGGCCGCAACTATTTCTGATGGCCGCTTTAATCGTAATTTACCTTTACAATTTTTCCGTTTTGCCTCTGGATAAATCGCCGATTAATACTGTTTTCCTGCAAAATCTCTTTTCCTTTTTAAATATGGGGCTGGCTGCTTTTGTACTTTCGGCGCTGGCCGTCCGTTTTGTCTTTCCCGCAGTAAGTACGGAAGGCGCCGCATTCTGGATTATCCGGGCGGCACCGGTATCTTTGAAAACTTTTCTGTGGATTAAATTTTTCGTTTACTATTTTCCGCTGATTATAATGGCAGAGTTGCTTATTGTTGCCTCCAACCTGCTTTTGCAAGTTTCGACTTTTATGATGGTTTTATCTGTTTTAACCATATTCTGTCTCGTGCCGGCGATGGTGGCTATGGGAGTTGGATTAGGCGCGGTCTATCCGAACTTCCAGTCCGAAAACCCGGCACAGGTAGTAACGAGCTTCGGCGGCCTGCTTTTCATGATTCTCTGCTTTGCTTTAATTGCTACTGTGATTATTCTGGAGGCCGGACCTGTTTACTATATCTTCATGGCGGGCATGCGGCATCAAAGTTTGGCGCTTTGGCAGATAGCCTGGCTTATCGGCTCCTTTACTCTGGCCCTTTTCCTCTGCATATTTGCAATTATTTACCCCATGCGTCTGGGCGAAAGAAACCTGCGAGACAGGCAAACATGACTTAAACTGGCATTTGGTTCCGTCATTTGGTTCTTGACAGCCTTGTATTCTTCGGCTAGGAAACAATCGCTACTGATGCGAAGTGAGTAAATCGGACAAATGAAAGTATTGTTCAAAAAGAATATTATATCTATTTCCATGTTATGTTTTTTGGGCGCGCTTATTATTTCCGCATTGCATCACCATAACAACTCTTTTCGCCTTAACACCTGCTCTCTGTGTAAAATAAGCAACTCGGTATCCATTGGAGCGAAGAAAGCAAATCCAGCTACTGACATTGCTTTGGCGTCAAATCATTTACTCCTCTCGTTAATACTTCCCCCTGTTTCCGGAAGGATTGTTGCAAGCTTATCCAGTGTACCTTTTTTCAAGACATTATATTACATTTCCAACAAAGCACCCCCTTCTCAATCATAAAAATGACGTTTTTTCTTGCCTGCTTTTGTTCCGACGAGACTTTTAAGTTTCACCGGAAAATCTGACGATCAGGTAAAGTTCAATCTTGCTTATTAACCAAAAAGGAGAAAAAATGAATTGTCCCATTTGTAATATCTCTCTGCAATTAGCCGAAAAACAGGGTGTCGAAATTGATTACTGCCCGCAATGTCGCGGTATCTGGCTGGACCGGGGAGAACTGGAAAAAATTATGGAACGTATGGAGCAACAAACTACGGTAAAAGCTGCTCCCGGGCCCAACGAAAATCGTTATGATGACGACAATAATTACAAACATCATGATGGGCATCACTCCGATAAACATGGGAGTTATGATCACCATAAAAGGAAAAGTTTTCTGCGGGAACTATTCGACTGAAAGGGCAATGTCGTATTTATGAATGTTCAAAAACGAAAAGAACGGGTAGCGCTGTTGTCTGTTATTTCCAACAGTGCACTCGTGTCTATGAAACTTATTGTTGGTTTGATCATTGGTTCCGTATCCATCATTTCCGAGGCAATTCACTCCGGCGTTGATTTACTGGCGTCAATCATTGCTCTTTTTTCCGTGAAAACATCCAGCAAGCCGGCCGATAAAAAGCATTCTTTCGGACATGGCAAAATTGAAAATATTTCCGGAACTATTGAAGCCCTGCTGATTTTTGTTGCCGCCGGATGGATTATCTATGAGGCGTTCCAAAAAATGGGCAAAACGGAACCTCTGGACAATCTGGGTTGGGGCATCGGTGTAATGCTGATTTCAACCGTAGTAAACATCGCCGTATCACAAAGACTATTTAAGGTCGGGCGCGAAACGGATTCAATTGCTCTGCAGGCTGATGCCTGGCATTTGCGGACAGATGTATACACGTCGGCCGGGGTGATGGTTGGCCTTGGTTTGATGTGGACCGGTCAATGGTTTTTCCCGCACGTTAATTTTTACTGGCTGGACTCGGTGGCGGCAATTGCTGTTGCTCTGCTGATTATCAAGGCGGCATATGATTTAACCATACAATCTGCCGGCGATTTGCTCGACGCCAATCTTCCTGCTGAGGAAGAAGAATGGATCCACGGGGAAATCCTGAAATATGGAAATATCTTTCACGGTTATCACCGCCTGCGCACACGCAAAGCCGGGCATTTCCGTTTTGTTGATTTTCATATAAAGGTGGAGCCACAGATGAGTGTGGTTAATTCTCACTTAATAACGGAAGAAATTGCCAAAGATATTGAGAATAAGTATCCTAATACCAGTGTGACCATTCATGTGGAGCCCTGTGATGGAGATTGTGATGAAGATTGTCTTGGCGGCTGTCTTCTTTCGGAAAAAGAACGGTGTGAAATTCAGAATCATATAAAGACAATACCTTCCGCCAAATAAGTTGGACTGAAAATGAAAGGGGAAATTATGAAAAAGATATTGCTGTGTCTGACACTGGCCTTGATGCTTCTCTCCGGATGTGGAGATAACTTAAAAGAGATGGAGTCATCCTATACAGTCAAGATAACGGGCAGCCAATCTCTAAAGTTCAGCGGTCATTATTCATTTGTCGGTATCGGGGGAATTCCCAAACCGGTAAATGTTGAGTCTGTCGTTCCTGTGGAATTTACGGGTAAGGGTATGGCCGCAGTTTGTGTTTTCCGTAAAACCGCAGCTGAAGGCACATTAAAAGTAGAAATTTTAAAAAATGGGAAGATAGTATCCGCTTCGGAAACAACTCAGCCTTTTGGCCTTATTTCTCTGGGTAAAATCCCGGACACGGATTCCCTTATCAATAAAATATTAAGTGTTATATTAGGATAACCTGACAGCCATTTGTGCAGAAATATTCAATTACACATTTATAAAGGCCGTGTCTGATATCAATCAGCAAAAGTCAACGAAAATTGTCTTGATTTTACCTGCCGGATGAGTTAAAAAAGCGCGCATTTAAATCAAGCTGCTTTATCCTGATTTATTGAGATATTGAAAGGAGCTTTCATGGCAAAGTACGAATCCAAATCTCTGAGAAACCTGGCCGTAGTTGGTCACGGCGGCACAGGCAAAACCTCTCTTTGTGAATCCCTCTTATTTGTTTCCGGAAAAAACGAACGGTTGGGCCGTGTCGATGATGCCAGCTCAGTTATGGATTACGAACCGGAAGAACAAAAACGGCGAGTATCCATCAGTTCAGCGGCAAATTTCGTCGAATGGGATAAGCATAAAATAAATTTCATCGATACGCCGGGTGATTCCAATTTTGCCTTTGATATAAAATGCTCCCTAAGCATTGTGGATAATGTAGTCATTATCATTGATGCAGTCGGTGGTGTGGAATTTCAGACGCAAAAGGTATGGGAACTGGCTGATGAATTCAGTCTCCCCCGGGCAATTTTTATCAACAGAATGGATCGTGAACGCGCCAACTTCAACAAAGTCCTGGACAGCATAAAAGATAAATTTAAGAAAAAGGTCACCCCCATTTGCCTTCCTATCGGTGCCGAAGACAAATTTGGCGGCATTATAGATTTGATCGCTTTTAAAGCCTATTTATTCAGTGATAATAAAGGAGTCGGCAAAGCAACAGATATTCCCGCCGAAATATTGGATGAAGCTAAAATGTACCGCGATACGATGGTCGAGGATATCGCTGAAGCTGATGATGACCTGATGAACAAATATCTGGAAGCAGGTGAACTCTCTCCGGAAGAACTCAAAGCCGGATTGAAAAAAGGTGTTGCCGCAGGCTCCCTGATTCCGCTTATCTGCGGGTCGGCAACAAAAGGCATCGGAGTTTCTTTATTGCTTGATCTTGCCGTCGGTTCTTTTCGCTCCCCGGCCGATTGTGCTCCCAGGAAAGGTAAAAAACCAGGCACCGATACCATAGAAGAAAGAATGCCTGCAGAAGACGCACCGTTTTCCGCTATCGTTTTCAAGACCATCGCCGATCCTTATGCCGGCCGTTTGACACTGTTTCGTGTATATTCCGGAAAACTCTCGCCTGATTCCAGCGTTTACAACTCTACGAAGAAAATTACGGAAAAGTTCGGTCATATCTTCTTTCTCGAAGGTAAAAATCAAAAACAAGCCGACGCATTAATTCCCGGTGACATAGCCGGAGTGGCCAAACTTAAAGATACCGTAACCGGTGACACACTTTGCGCGGAAAAGGCTCCGATAATATTTAATAAAGTGGAAGTGCCTAATCCAATTATGTCTTTTGCAATAGAGCCCAAAACCCGCGGAGATGAAGATAAAATTGCTTCTTCCATCCATCGTCTTACGGAAGAAGACCCGACGATTGTATTTTCCCGCAATGTTGAGACTAAGGAAATGATTCTCTCCGGGATGGGCCAGGTACATATCGAAGTCAACATTGAAAAAATGAAAAGAAAATTCGGCGTTGAAGTGAATTTGAATACGCCCAAAGTTCCCTACAAGGAAACAATCAAAGGAAAAACCAACGTTCAAGGCAAATATAAGAAGCAATCCGGCGGACGTGGTCAATTTGGCGATTGCTGGATTGATATCGAACCGCAACCGCGCGGCGCCGGTTTTCTGTTTGAAGATAAAATTGTCGGCGGCGTTATTCCAGGTCAATACCGTCCGGCTGTCGAAAAAGGTATTGTGGAAGCGGCAGCGAAAGGTGTGCTTGCCGGTTATCCTGTGGTAGATTTTAAAATAGCACTGACATTCGGATCTTACCATACAGTGGACTCATCGGAAATGGCCTTTAAAATTGCCGGCTCTATGGCCTTTCAAAAAGGCGTTATGGATTGTCAGCCCATCTTGTTGGAACCGATAGTAAATATCGATATCGAAGTTCCCGACGAATACATGGGCGATGTTATCGGTGATTTGAATAGCCGTCGCGGCCGTGTTCTGGGTATGGATACCAATAGCTCGCATCAGATAATCAAAGGTCAGGTGCCACTGGCCGAAATCTTAAAGTATGCTCCGGATTTGCGTTCCATGACGAGCGGCAGGGGAAATTTCACTTATACTGAGTCCCATTACGAAGAAGTGCCCGCGTATATTGCCGAAAAGATTATTGCTGAATCGAAAAAAGATAAAGAAGAATAGAATTTACCTCCAGCATTGGTATCCTTTACAATCAAAGGGTATCAATGCTTTTTTACTGCGGGTTTATGCCTAATTTTTCCAGGAATCGCAGAGCATTGCGTTGATGGGTTCCCGGCCAATAAACATTCCGGCAGCGCGGACATTGATTATATTCGCTGCAATTGGCAAAAACATACGGCGGCACCAGGTCATATACATCTTCTTTCGCTATGGAAGATAACCCGGCGTTACACTTAAGACAAATCCTGAATATTTTTTGCTTCTCTATGGTCAGAGAGAATTTGTCAATAACTTCTTTGAACTGGCTTTCAATATCAAGACCTGCAACAAAATATAATTCTCCGGAAAATTGGCGCTCCGGCATATCTCGTCTTTTGGTAAGAACAATTCTTTTTTCAGCACAAGCCAGATTCAGCAAATTCCTGCCGGCTTCCCGCGGAAAAACAATTGTGTCATAACCGATCAACCGCAGCCATTTGGCCAATTTGGCTAAAGACGCATCGGTAAGATATTTTTTATTTTCCGTCATTAATATTGAGATGGTGTTTTTGGTTCTTCAATAATCGGTGGCGGTTCATTGGCGCGAAGTTCTTTGCGCAAGTCACGAATGGTTTTATTCAAACGGCTAATAGCCCGGTTTAAACGAAATCTTTCAATTATCCCGATGAAGCCGGTAATAACTATACCCGTAAGAAGTGATATAAAAAGCAGCATGTACATGGGAACAACCATATCAACAAAATTGTAATATTTAAGATGAACCGGCGCTGCATTTTCCAGAGAAAAAGTAACAATAAAAAAAGCAAAACCTATAAGTACAATTAAAGATATTACTTTCATTTAATTATTCCTCCCGGTGATATTTCTTAAAAAGAGGAGCAAGTTTATTAGCCGTTGTCGGCATATCCTCCGGTATAACCCGTATATTATTTATAACACTCATAAAGTTTGTATCGCCTTCCCAGCGTGGAATTACATGCACATGAATATGTTCTTCAATACCCGCTCCGGCCGCTTTACCAATATTCATGCCCATATTAAAACCATCCGGACTCATTGCTTCTTTGAGCACTCTCACCGTTGTATCTAACAAGGCAAAAATTTCACTTCTTTCTTCCGGGGTTAAATCTTCGATTTTACCAATATGCCGCACGGGAATGATCATCAAATGGCCATTCACATACGGATATCTGTTCATCATCACAAAGCAGGATTTACCTTCGTATATTACATAATCGTCGCATCTGATCGAACATTGACAGAATACACAGCCTGCGGGCTTTTCACTTTTAATATATTCCATTCGCCACGGTGCAAAAATTGTATCCATATTCCCAAAATACCTAATATATCTTTTAAAAACCCCGGTTAGGCAGGCTGTTCAAATACCCTAATAACCTAAAGGTCACAAGAGGGCACGCGAAGGTTTAGATGCAAGGCGCGCGAGGATCAAGCAGCGGAGCGTACTTCAAACGTACGTGAGCAGCGAGAGCCAAAGCGCAACACAGCAGATAAGCCTTTTTCAACAGTCTGCTAGAGGTTAATTATCCTACCTGATACCCCTTTGTCAATTTCTAATATGCCTATCGATCTATCTGCTGCAAAACGTTTGTCCGTTGGTGACCCGGGGTTGAAAAAAAGTACACCGGCATTTTTGTGGCAAGTCGGCTGATGCGTATGCCCGTAAACTATACAATCCAAGTTACCTGTTTTGGCTAATATTCTTTCCTCTATTCCCGCAGGCGCGCCCCATCCGTGAACAACTCCAAACTTAAATCCCCGTATTTCAAAAAATAATTGCTCGGGTAATTTTTCTTTGACGGAAGGATAATCCATATTGCCGAAGACTGCTTTAATCTCAAAACCGGCGAATATATCCAAAACGCGCAAATCAACTAAATCTCCGGCATGAATAACAATATCCAAATCGCCAAAATGTTCATGGACGATTTTGTTTAATTTTTCGTCGAAACCCGGCAGATGAGTATCAGAAATGACGCCAATTTTAACTTTATTCGCTTCCATATTTTGTTTAGTTATTAACGGCAAGAAATAAAAAAAACAAGTTTTATTTAGTGACACAAGCTGAAAACGAACGCAGTGAAGTTTGAAGCGTAAGTGGAACTATCCCCTGAGCGAAGCGAATGGGGATCATCCCTGCCATCTAAAGGTGGCGGGATAATTCGCTCTAAGTTTTTCCGAGCACTTCGTTTCGGAAAATCAAGGCTCATTAAAAGCTTTTAATTTGACTTTACAAGAAAGTAAAGCTACTATCCAGCCCATGAATACTATTGAAAATTCTTTAGACAAAATTGCTGAAAACATATTGTACCTCGATGAAGCATCGCTTAGCAATCTCTGGGATAAATATAAATCAAAAATGGAACAATTTTCCTTTACGCCGGAGTGGGAGAAGTCCGTTATCATTTTTTCCATAATCAACGCAGTCAGGGTTAAAAATGCTATTTTCAATGAACAAATTTTAAACCAACAGGCAGCCTCGGAAACAGCTGCACCCAAAAGACCTCATGGCAAACCCGATTTAAAACTGGTTAAGTAATGGACAAAGATGCAGCTTGGGAAAGAATTGCAGAGCTCAGAAACATCATAGGATACCACAATAAACGCTACTACCAGCAAGACAACCCGGAAATTTCCGATATCGGATATGACCGCCTCCTGCGGGAGCTCCAGGAGTTGGAAAAACTCTTCCCTGATGAAAACATTGCCTCTTCGCCTACACATCGTGTCGGCGCTGCGCCGCTTACCAAATTTGCTCCCTTGGAGCATCCTTCACCTATGCTGAGCCTGGCCAATGCTTTTTCCACCGAAGAAATTATTGATTTTGATAGCCGCATCAAGAAGCTTACCGCGACAGATTCCCTCTCTTATGTCGCCGAACCGAAGCTCGACGGCCTGGCCGTGAATCTGCTTTATGAAAATGGACGATTTATCCGCGGCGCCACCCGAGGTGACGGTCTTACCGGTGAAGATGTAACCCAAAACTTAAAAACCATCTCTACCCTGCCCCTGCAAATAAATAAGAACAGTTCTCAGCCTATACCTGATTTTATCGAGATCCGCGGTGAAGTTTACATGGAAGTTGCATCCCTGCAGAAATTAAACCGCCGCCGTCTGGATCAGGGCGACGAACCTTTTGCCAATCCCCGCAATGCTGCCGCCGGTTCGCTGCGCCAGCTTGATTCAAAAATATCCGCCCGCCGTCCATTGAACATTTTTCTTTACGCCATAGGGAATGTGCATGGCGCTGGTTTTTCGAGTCATTGGGAAGTTCTCCAAACTCTCGCAGCTTGGGGCTTTCCCGTTAATCCCCTGATACAAATGATCACCGGCATTGATATGTTTCTGGAATATTTCGCCAAGATGGGAGATTTACGAAAATCACTGCCTTATGAAATTGACGGTGTTGTCCTGAAAGTCAATAATCTGGCATTGCAGACAACTCTGGGCAGTGTTTCCCGCAATCCCCGCTGGGCAATTGCCTGCAAATTTCCGGCAACTCAGGAAACAACTATCATCAATGATATTATTGTCCAGGTCGGTCGCACGGGCAGCCTGACTCCGGTTGCCATAATGGAACCGGTTAACGTCGGTGGCGTCACTGTCAGCCGGGCTACACTGCACAATGAAGATGAAATTTTAAAAAAAGACATTCGCATCGGCGATACGGTTGTCATTCAGCGGGCCGGAGACGTTATTCCGGAAGTGGTAAAAGTTGTGTTATCCAAAAGAACGGGCAATGAAAAAATATTCAAAATGCCCGCCCATTGCCCGGAATGCGGTTCCGATGTGGTACGTGAAGAAAGTGAAGTTGCTCATCGTTGCATTAATCTTTCCTGCCCGGCGCAGATCAAGGAACACATCTCGCATTTTGCTTCGCGTGGCGGCCTGGATATCGAAGGTCTGGGAGAAAAAATATCCGCCCAGCTTTTCGATGCGCGACTTATTTACGACCCGGCCGATCTCTACTATTTAACAAAAGAGAGATTATTAGAACTCGACCGGCACGGAGAAAAATCAGCTCAAAACTTGATTGATTCCCTGGAACGCTCCAAAAAGCCACCCTTAAATAAATTCATTTATGCCCTGGGCATCAGGAATGTCGGGGAGCATATTGCTAAAATTCTGGCGCGGAAATTTGGCAGTATCGAAAAGTTAATGGCTGCCAACTTTGAGGAGTTAACTGCTGTTTATGAAATAGGGCCGGAAATAGCCGCCAGTATCACCCAGTTTTTTCAAGAACCGAAGAATAAGACAGTAATGGAGAAATTCCAAAAAGCCGGAGTGATGCCGCAGGAGACCGCAGCAATAATAAAAGACTCTCCGCTACAGGGAATATCATTTGTTTTTACGGGAACTATGGAGAGCATGCCGCGCAGTGAAGCCAAAGCAATTGTCGAGAACCTGGGAGGCTCCGTCCACTCCGGCACAACCGGCAAAACAACTTATGTTGTTGCCGGCCGTGAACCAGGTTCTAAACTGGATAAGGCCAGAACATCAGGAATTACAATTCTGGGCGAAGAAGAATTTTTAAAACTAATAAACCGGCAGGCATTATGAAACGTATACGGGTTTGTATCAGCGGGCTAGTGCAGGGAGTTTGCTTCCGGGCGGCAACAAGGCGGGCCGCCGCCGATTTAAACCTTACCGGCTGGGTGCACAATCTGGAAGATGGCCGTGTAGAAGCGGTTTTTGAAGGCGAAGATACCGATGTGGGAAAAATGATTGCCTGGTGTAAAGTAGGCCCTCCTGCGGCCAGAGTGGAAAAAGTTACAACGATGGAAGAGCAGTATGCCGGGGGCTTTCCTGATTTCAGCATTAAATATTTATAAATAACTTTATGTCATTGCCGGACTTGATCCGGCAATCCAGATAGCTTGATGAGAGCATAAGCATGAAATTATTTTACTTTGGGAAAGACAGACTTCTAAATACATTCCACAAAGCAAATACATAAGAATACATTATCAATCATTGTTCATCTCTGCATTTGTTGCTCGAAACTGGATTGCCCGGTAAAGCCGGGCAATGACAGCACAAATCTCATTTACACTCTTTGATCGCTTCCGCAAACCCATCCATTGAATTAACAATCGTCGCATCATCGACGCAGTAAGCTATACGAAAATAACCGGGAGCGGCAAAACCGCTGCCGGGAACGACAAGAATATTTCTCTTTAACAACATCTGGACAAACGCTACGTCATCCGGAATCGGGCTTTGCACAAATAAGTAAAACGCACCCTGCGGTTTTTCAAATTTATACCCGGCTTTCTCCAGTCCCGAGCAAAGCAGATCACGTTTTCTTTTATAAACATCAACATCAACTTTAACATCCTGAAGTCTGGCGACAATCCTCTGCATCAGTGCCGGAGCATTCACGAAACCGGAAATCCGCGTACATAAAATCAGGGCATTGAGCAACTCTTCGGCCTCTTCAATTTCCGGGTTGACAGCAATATAGCCGATTCTTTCTCCGGGCAATGATAATGTTTTCGAGTAGGAGTAGGCAATGATGCTGTTCTTATAAGCGGAAAAGATATTGGGCACGACAACATCATCATAAACAATTTCACTGTAAGGCTCATCGGAAACAAGATAAATTGTTTTTTTCAGTTCACTGCTTTTCTTGTTCAACATCCGCGCCAGATCGGAGATGTTCTGTGCACTGTATACTTTTCCTGTGGGATTATTGGGCGAATTGATTAGTATTGCTTTGGTCTTATCATTGACAGCCGCAGCGATAGCCGCAACATCGAGCGAAAAGTCGTCCGTGGTTTTTGCTTTGCGGAGAACACCGCCGTAATTATCAACGTAGGCGGTATATTCCATAAAGAAAGGCACCGGCACAACGACTTCGTCCTGCGGATCAAGTAAGGCCTTGAAAATTACATTGAGGGCTCCACCGGCACCACAGGACATAATTACATGCTCGCCGTCGAGTTTGAGGCCGTGAATTCTGTTTATCTTGGCGGCAATTACCTGCCTGGTTTCCGCATAGCCGGCATTGTGCATATAACCATGCTTATTGGCGATGATTTCCTGAGCTATAATTTTCAGTTCTTCTTTGAAATTCTCCGGCGGTTCCACATTGGGATTACCCAGGCTGAAATCATAAACTTTATCAGCCCCGAATTTCTTTTTCAGTATCGGACCTTGTTCGAACATTTTTCGGATCATTGATGACTGCGCACTTGCTGCTTTAATTTTTTGGGAAATGGACATAAAAACCTCTTTAGCATATTTAATCCCGCTCACGCGGGACGAGCGTTAATTCTCGTGAGCTCGCTCGCGATATTATGACGTTCATTTCATACCTCGCAATCTTGCTGCGAGGTGGTTGAATAATTTTCTTTGAGATAATTATTGATCTCGCTGAAATCGGTAAATGACATACAAGGCGTACCTTCCTGCTCACAGCGCTGATAGAGAATATTCTTGGCAAATACGACATCAGCATACCGAGAAGGGCAGAAATCGGAATAACCGTCTCCAATATAAATGATTTTATCGTAGATCAGACGGTGAGAATTCAGTATCCTGCTTTTGCAGGTTCCACAACGTCCGCAAAAATCATTTCTGCCGGGAAATTCAATGGAAAAAGAATTATCCACACCAAAGACAGCCAGGTTAGCATAATACTCCATGCCTTGAAGATCGTGTTTGTCCAGAACAGCTTCGATATAGAAATCCAAACCATCGGATACTATCTTTACATCAATATCTTTATCCCTGCTCAAAGAACAGAATTCGGGAAAATAAGGATCAAGTTTTTCGATTGCCAGAATGTGCTCGAGCATTTTTTCGCGGCTGCCTTTAATTCTTTTGGCCATTCTCTCATAAGCAATGCGGGAACCAATTTTCCCTTTGACATATGCCTTCTCAATATCGCTTAAACTCGCCGTGGCAAATTTATTAATGATTTGATTGCCCAAATCGACCGTCGATATTGTGCCATCAAAATCGCTAATAATCAGAATCTTCTTGGATTTGGAAGACATAACCGGATAACTTCAGCTTTCTATCTTTATTAGTTGCGTTTGCGTCGCCTTAATAAAACAAATATTCCCAGCAAAATAAGCACTGCCGGCAATATATATTGGGAATATTTGGAAAGCTCAATACCAAAAAATTCATTAGCAAGAAAAACAGCGCCGGCCACAGTTATAAACCAGCCCCCGAAATCTTTAACTCTTTGTATAATAGCGCATATTCCAATGACAATAATCAATACCGGCCATGTTTGTCCAAAAGAGTAAACTCCAGCCTTGCTCAGATAAATCAATATTCCCAGAGTAATTAAAATCATGCCGCCGGTAAGAATGTTGCGTTTTTCACTTGGCATAAAACCTTCACCTCTCTCAAATATATTTGGCGGCAGATTTCCTTCTGCCGCCTTTTTAATAATTTATGCTTTTTCCGCCATTTTTATAAGTGGTTTAAATAAATCAATCGGAATGGGGAATACTATTGTAGAATTATTTTCCGCGGCAATCTGATTTAAAGTTTGCAGATACCGTAACTGCAAAGACATTGGTTGTGTTTCCATCAGCTCCGCTGCGTCTATCAATTTCTGTGCCGCCTGGAATTCACCTTCGGCATTGATCACCTTCGCCCTTCTTTCTCTTTCCGCTTCGGCCTGTTTGGCCATCGAACGCTTCATCTCTTCGGGTAAATCAATGTGCTTTACTTCGACCAAAGATATTTTAATACCCCAGGGCTCGGTACTGCGATCCAAAATTGCCTGCAAATGCATATTGATCTTTTCGCGCTCGGAAAGGATTTCATCTAATTCCATCTGTCCGCAAACGCTTCGAAGTGTGGTCTGCGCCAACTGGGAGGTGGCATAAAGATAATTTTCGACATTAGTCACTGCCGCATTAGCATCCATTACGCGGAAATAAACAACGGCGCTTACCTTGATGGATACGTTATCTTTCGTGATAACATCCTGGGGAGGAACATCCAAAGTAATTGTGCGCATATCCACTTTTACCACTTTATCAATACCGGGAATGATGATAATCAAGCCGGGTCCCTTGACATCTCTTATTCTTCCCAAACGAAATACAACCGCCCTTTCGTATTCATTTAAAATACGAATGGCGGAAGCCAGAAACATAACCACCAGTACAATCACAACAATTGCAGGTAAAGAAAAAGCTCCAACCATATTATCTTCCTCCTTTTATTTATTGTTCTTTTTTTATTTCTTCCACGCTTAAGTTAAGACCTTCAAGCTTGAGAATTTTCACTTTCGCTCCCTTCTTGATCGGTTTTTCACTTTTCGCCTTCCAGTATTCTCCTTTTAAAAAGACTTCTCCTTCCTCGGCTATGTCGGTTACTGCCTCAGCCTCAGCATTAATCATTGCTTCCGCTCCGGAATATTTTTTCCTCAATTGCGCCTTCATTGCCAGCCAGATAACAACTATAAAGAATGCTGAAGCCACAACTACCGCCGGGATTAAAACTTGCAACGAAATCCGCAAAGCCGGGTCGGTTGTATCGAATAAAAGCAGTGATCCCATGATTAATGAAATTACACCTCCTACAGAAAGTATTCCATGACTCATCACCATTATCTCGGCGATA
Organism: Deltaproteobacteria bacterium; assembly: GCA_025361065.1. GTDB lineage: Bacteria > Desulfobacterota > Syntrophia > Syntrophales > Smithellaceae > MVRV01. The sequence continues at coordinate 1,839 of JANYAY010000061.1, read as the reverse complement.
AACAAAATCACACCGAATATTATCAGTAATATTCCCGTGTAATTCACCGGCAGTGTGGATAAGCCGAAAAAAGCCAGCAAAAGAGATATGCCGCCAATCACTCCCGGCAATATGGCACCCGGTGTAGATAGTTCAAAATACAATCCCGCCAGGCCGACCAGCAAAAGGATATACGAAATATTGGGATCGGAAATCGCCGCGAGTATTCCCTGACGCGTTCCCATTTTCTTATTATTTATTACCGCATTCTTTGTTGATATTTTCTTTTTACCACCTGCCAAATTTATTTCTTTTTGATCAATGGCACTCAAAAGCTTTTCGACATCGGGGGCGACAAAATCAATAACATTTAATTTCAGCGCTTCTTCAGCAGTAATTGATTCACTTTTTCGGACTGCCTTTTCCACCCACTCTTCCGAACGCCCTTTGGATTTAGCAATACTGCGGACATAGGCGGCAGCATCATTTTCTACTTTTTTCGACATAGTTTTGTCCATCCCGCTGCCACCGATACCGATGGCTACAGGATGAGCCGCCCCTATGTTGGTACCGGGCGCCATCGCTGCAACATGAGCCGCCGCAGTAATAATCACCCCGGCTGATGCAGCACGGGCTCCGGGAGGATAAACAAAAACAATTACCGGCAGAGGAGCATTAAGAATACTTTTTGCGATATCACGCATTGCGGTATCCATCCCCCCCGGCGTATCGAGTAAAATAATAAGCCCTTCGGCGCCTTCCTTACCTGCTTCTTCAATGCTTTTCGCTATATATTTTGCCGTTGGTGCGGTAATGATGCCGTCAATGCCGATCATATTGAATACCGGTTTCTTTTCCGAGGCCGTAGCACAGACACTCGCTGCTAATAAAAGCAAAATCAGGATGGAGATAATTTTTTTGACCATTATTTTACCTCTTCTTTCAACTGCATTAAAAATTAATTTTGCAGTTCCTTCATAATCAGCTGCACATCTTCCCAGACGATCTTCTTTGCCGAAGGATTGCGCAACAAATAAGCCGGATGATATGTCGGCATTAACTTTATTCCTTCATAAGAATGAAAACGGCCGCGTAAGACGCTTATCGGCACTTCAGTTTTCAGCAGCGTTTTAGCAGCAAATGTTCCCAGTGCGCAGATTATCCGCGGAGAAATACTTTTTAACTGTTGTTTTAAAAACGGCTCACAGGCAGTAATCTCTTCGGGTAATGGATTGCGATTTTGCGGCGGACGGCATTTGAGAATGTTGCAAATATAAACGTCTTTGCGGCTCAAGCCCATTGCTTCAATTATTTTCGTCAACAACTGACCTGCCCTGCCGACGAACGGCATCCCTTGTTCATCTTCGTCCGCTCCGGGAGCCTCTCCAACAAAAACAACTTTAGCCTGAGCATTTCCAGCACCGAAAACAAGATTATGCCTGGTTTTACCCAAACCACAAAGCTGGCAGCCGGACATATCCGTGCAAATTTTACCCAAATCCGCTTCATTATTTTTCACATTAATCTGAGTATTTTTCTTCACTCGTTCCACTTTTCTCCAGCTGAGACCGGCAGCATATTTATCTGAATTCGTTACATGGCTTTTCAGCGCTTTCGCTGCCGAAAGCAATTCAGAGCGCAATTGCCGCTCACCTGATTCGGGGGTAATTACCGCCATTACTTTTTGTTTTTACCTCTGAGATCAATTGCATCCTTGATGCGGTCAAAAATCTGTACGGCCGCAGCAATTTTTGTCATTTTCGGCAGAGATTCCGTAAAGCCGCTACTGTCAATGATTGTAATTATATTGGTATCATTCTGGAAACCGGCGCCTTCTTCACGCAAACTGTTGGCCACAAT
>JANYAY010000007.1 GCA_025361065.1 Deltaproteobacteria bacterium | reverse complement strand
TGCCAGTTCCCGGAATACTGCTTCACTCCAGGGAGGTGCTTCTTCATTTTGCTTACCTTTTTTATCCGGCTGCTTTGATCTGGATTTGGCTTTCATCCCATATCCGCCTCTCGCTATGATTGAAATATAGGGAAACGGGCCTTTTATGTCAATGAATATATTGGAATTAGTAATGAAACCAAGAGTTGATCATCATCAAAAGAAAGCTTTCACATCTTAGAATCTTATTCTTTGTTGGCGACATTCAATATTGCATATCATTTGAAAGAAAGTAGGCAAGTTAAAATTGCTGGATGCTTTGTTACTGGGAAAAAAGCTCGAAAACTAGCACAGGAGAACCGAACGAACCTGAATTGCATCAAATCCGGCGGGCGAGAACGTACTGTGCTACGGCATTGAGCTCAGCGATTTCCGGGCGCTTGCCAAAGATTTGCAGCAGGTCACGGGCATCTTTAATATATTTGGCGGCACTTTGCAGAGAATAATCAATTCCCTCGTATTTTTGAATCAGGTTCAGGATCAAAGGGATGACTTTTTCATGGCCTTCTTTACTGGTAATTAAATCTTTGGCCTTGTTTTTTTCTTCTATTGTCGCTTTTTTGAGAGCATAAATGAGCGGCAGAGTCATTTTGCCTTCTTCCAGGTCTTTGCCGATTGATTTACCGAATTCCTGCTCCTGAGCTATGTAATCGAGTGTGTCGTCGGTGATCTGAAAAGCCATGCCGATATTATAGCCGAACCGGGTCAGGGCGTCGATCTTGTCCTCGGGCGCCGAACCAAGAATTGCCCCCGCAGCGCAAGCCGCCGACAGCAAAACAGCAGTCTTCTTTTCAATAATTTCCAGATATTCTTCTTCCGTAATATTGACGTCACCGCACTTCATGAGTTGAAAAACTTCGCCTTCCGACATGATGTTGGTGATCCTGGACATAAGACTGATTATGGTCATGTTGCTGACTTCGGAGAGCAACTTGAATGCCTTGGAATAAAGAAAATCACCTACCAGAACGCTGGCGGCATTTCCCCAGATGTTATTGGCGGATGTTTTGCCGCGGCGAATTATCGCCTGATCAATGACATCATCATGCAGCAGGGTTGCAGTGTGGATAAATTCCATAACAGCAGCCATCGGGAAACGGTGGTCTCCATTGTAATCGCAAAGCTTGGAACTGATGAGGAGCAGGAGCGGCCGGAATCTTTTTCCGCCGCTGTCAATCAGATGGTGGGCGACTTCGGAAATTAATTTAACTTCCGAAGTTAAATATTTATCCAGATATTTTTCCATCTCTTGCAGGTCGTTTTTGTAGGCGCTGAAAACATCTTGAATTTGCATTACATTGCTACCTTGTTTTAATTGAGGATTGATTAAACTATATTTTAAAGCAGGGTTCCTTGTCAAATGGCAATTACACCAGTGGTATATAATACTAAGCTTTAACCAATTATCCGGGCAAACAGGTCGTAATCATCGGCGGCAATGATTCTGCATTGAATAATGGAGCCGGTCTTTACTTGTTTGCCTTTAACGTAGGTTATGCCGTCAATTTCCGGAGCCTGCCGGCGGCAGCGGCCGGCATAGGTATAATCGCTGCGATCGCTTTTCCCTTCAATCAGGACTTCCTGAATGCTGTCGACTAAACCCTGATTGATCTTGTTGGAGATTGCCGCCTGTTCATTCATAATAATATCGCGGCGGCGTTCTTTTTCCGCCCCGGAGATTCTTGTGGACAGGAGAGCGGCTTTTGTTCCTTCTTCCTTGGAGTAGGGGAAAACGCCGAGGTGATCGAACTTTGTTTCCCTAATGAAATCGAGAAGCCGGTCAAATCTTTTTCGTGTCTCACCGGGGAACCCGACAATAATTGACGTGCGTAAAGCGACATCAGGCATGATGTCGCGCGCCTGCGCAATGACTTCCTTAATCCTGATACTGGTGACTTTGCGGTTCATTGCTTTTAAAATATCATTGTCTATATGTTGAACAGGCAGGTCAATATAACGGCATAGTTTCTTGTTGGCGGCTATCGACTTAATCATTTCGCGGGTTATGTGAGCCGGATGTGCATATAGGATCCTGATCCATTTAATGCCCCTTATTTTAGCCATATCGGTTAATAAATCATGCAGTTGAGGATGGTTTTTTAAATCCCGGCCGTAAGCTGTTGTGTCCTGGCCGGTAATAATGATTTCCTTGATGCCCCGGGCAGCGAGCATTTCCGCTTCCTGCAGAATATCATCCGGCCGGCGGCTGCGGGCTTTGCCGCGAATAGCCGGAATTACACAATAAGTACAGCGATTGGAACAGCCGTCGGAAATTTTTAAATAAGTGCTCACGGATGTATTGGATAGAACCCGGGGATGCTGCGACGTCATTAAAAAATCGGGCTTAGTGATGACGGCGGCAGGTTTTGCTTGTCCGCAATCGAGCGAGCTGAGATGTTGGGCAATATTGCCTACTTCGCCCGTGCCGACAAATAAATCAACCTCCGGTATCTCGGCTAGCAGCTGCCGGCCATAACGCTGCGCCAGGCAACCGGCAACAACAATGCGCAAGGAATGATTGGTTTCCTTTTTCTCCCGAGCCAGCAGCAATATTTCTTCGAGAGCTTCTTCCTTGGCGGGGTTAATAAATGCGCAGGTATTAACGATGACTATATCAGCCAGATCGCGGCGGGACACGAGTTGCCTGCCGGATTGACTGAGCAGTCCGCCCATTACTTCCGAATCGACTAAATTCTTCGAGCAGCCTAAGCTGATAATATGAACTTTTGTGGAATTATGCAATTTCAAGAGGGCAGCTTTCTAATCAAGACTTTTCTGGGTTTGGCGCCGTCGGATGGGCCGACGATTCCTTCGCGTTCCATCTGTTCGATCATGCGAGCCGCCCGGTTATAACCTATTTTCATGTAACGCTGAACCAGTGAGATTGAGGCCTGTCCCAGCTCACCGATGAGGGCGACGGCTTCATCGTATTTCTCATCAAAATTTTCATCGTCATGCTTATCCTGGGCTGCTTCCAATGCAAAATTCTCAATGGATGCGTCATAGGCCGGTTGAGCCTGCAATTTAATGAAATCAACAATGCGGTCAATTTCCTGATCGGAAACATAGGCGCCGTGGATACGCGCCAGTTTGGAGGTGCCCGGTGGAATAAAGAGCATATCTCCGGCTCCCAGTAGTTGCTCGGCGCCCGGTTGATCGATAATCGTCCGGGAATCGATCTTGGAAGAAACCTGAAACGAAATACGCGTCGGGAAGTTTGCTTTAATCAGGCCGGTAATGACATCGACCGATGGCCGCTGGGTGGCGATTATCAGGTGGATTCCGGCCGCCCTGGCCATTTGCGCGAGCCGTGTCAGCGATTCTTCCACATCCCGCGATGCCACCATCATCAGGTCAGCCAGTTCATCGATTATCACTACTATATAAGGAAGCCTCGCATGGGTTATCTGGGTTATCTCTCGACTTTGTTTGTCCGGATTTGCTGCGGAGTTGTCATTGTTATCGATCCGGGCCTGTTCTTTGGTTGCCGCTTTGCCCTTCGGATTTTTCAAAAGCAGCTCATTGTAGGTGTCAATGCTTTTTACTCCCAAATCACTGATGACACGGTAACGTCTTTCCATTTCTTCCACAGTCCAGCGCAATACTTGCGAGGCTTTCTTGGGATCAACGACAACCGGATGCATCAAATGCGGGATGCCTTCGTAGGAAGATAGTTCCAGCCTTTTGGGATCGACCATGAGAAATTTAACGTCATCAGGCTGGGCTTTAAAAAGAATGCTGCAAATCATCGCGTTGAGGGCGACGCTTTTACCGGAGCCGGTAGTGCCGGCAATTAAGAGATGCGGCATCTTTGTTAAATCGGCAATGACGGGTGTGCCCACAAAATCGACGCCAAGAGCAATGGGCAGCCGCAATGACGAATTCGTGAAAGCATCATTGTCGAGTACATCCTTGAGAAAAACCTGTTCTCTTCTTACATTAGGTATTTCAATACCAATTACCGATTTGCCCGGAATAGGTGCAATAATACGGATACTCGGGGCCATGAGTGCCAGCGCCAGATCGTCGGCGAGGTTGGTGATTTTATTGATTTTGACTCCGGGTGCCGGCTCCAGTTCGTACATGGTGATTACCGGACCGGGCATGACTTCCACCACGCGTCCTTCGACCCCGAAATCAGCTAACTTCTTTTCCAGAATACGGGAATTGGTGATGAGGTAGTCCCTCTTGACGCGTGTATCTTTATGCTGAGATTCCTCCAGCAGCGTAAAAGGCGGCAGTTGGAATTTGCCGTCAGCTTTGGTAAAATCAAAATGCGTCTGTTCCACTTTTTTTATTTTCACTTTTTTGGGTGCTGCCGGATTGTCTTCAATAACCGGTGTGGACTTCCGTTCCATCTTTGTTTTATTGATTGCTAAGGAAGCAAGTTCAGAAATCCTGTTTTTCATTGTCTGGAAAACAGACCGGAAGCTTTGGGATAGTTCCCCGGTAACTGCAACCAGGGAAAATTCAATCATTAAAATCAATGAGACAATTAAACTAAGTATTAAAAGAATATATGTTCCGGCAATATTGAAATAATTGAGCAATATCTGTACTGCCGCTGCACCGATTAATCCTCCGACTTTTAATTTTTCGCCGTAAACGGTAACCGTTTTAATTATAGCGGCAATCAGGCCGGAAAAGGAAATAACAAAAAAAACAATGCCCAAAAATTTGCTTTTACTGATGGTAAATTCCGTCCTTAAAAAATATTGAAAAGAGCAAAACAAAAAAATCAGTGGTAAAAAAAATGAACTGATTCCTAATAAACGAATAAGGGAATCGGCAGTGTATGAACCCACCGGTCCGGTAAAATTGTTTACTGTCCTTCCTTCGGCGACAAAACGCGTAAAGGAGGGATCTTGCGGATGATAGGAGAGCAGGCACAAAAGCAAAAAAGCAGCCAGGGCGAGACACACTGCACCTTTAATTTCCCGCATTCGTTTATGATCAGTTTGTTTTTCTTCCATTATTTGCCATTTGTTAAAAAAATTTATCGCTGGTGATTATTTCAGAAAAAAGATGATTTGACAAGTACAGTAAAGAGTTAAAGCAAAAACCCGAATTTCCGGCAGTAAGCCACATGGCCAAAAGAGTTAATAAGAAGAATTCTCTTCCATGTCTTTAATGCTGGAGGTGCCTGCTTCTCTCCAATAGTCATAGTTTTTAATAATGACTTTTCGAACTTGATCGATCAATTCGTGACGATTTTCAATATTATATTTTTTTACATCAATGGGTTTATCAATGATCAGTTTTACTCTGCCCGGAGTAACTTTCAGTGATCTTTTGGGCATTATCTTCCCGCTTCCGATAATGGAAACAGGAATAATGGGTACGCCTGATTTGATGGCGAGATGGAATATCCCTTGTTTAAAAGACTTTATTTCTCCGTCGCGGCTTCTTGTTCCTTCCGGAAAAGACACTACCGACTTACCTTCCCGGATACGCAGTGCCGCTTCATCCAGACTGCGCATTGCTTTTTCGTGATTTTGCCTGTCAATTTCAATATAGCCGGCAGTTTTCATGGCCGCGCCGAAAACAGGAATGGAAAAAAGTTCCTTTTTGGCGAGCCAGCGGAATTGGCCGGGTATATGACCGAGAACAATTAAAATATCGAAATCACTTTGATGATTCGCCATAAAAATTTGGGGTTTGCCGCGGAGGATATTTTCTTTGCCGATAACTTCTACTTTCGTATTGGATATTAAAAGTAATATTTTTGCCCAGAGTTGGGCAATTTTATGAATTCTGTTTTCGGAATTGGGAATAATGGATATGATTATACACCAGAAGGAGATAAAGCCGGTAATGGCGACACCTAATGTAACAAGCAGCATGGAACGTATCATCGATCTCTTCCTTATTACGTTAAATTTGCTGGTAAATTTTTACTTGATAATGCCAATGAAGTCAATAATGAAATAATAATATTGAAATTGGGAATGGTCAGTTGGGAAAATATGCCATATTGCTTTGGAAAAAGAAATTTTAATCCCGCTCCCGCGGGACGAGCGCTAATTCTTCGCAGCCTATCTTCGGGACTTTCCCGGTTTTCTATCCTTCAAATTTCCAGCCGCAATGAGGACAGTCAACCCGGATGGTAAATCCGAGGAATTGTTTTTGGACAAATTTATGCTCTAAAATTCCATTGCATTTATAGCAGCGTACCACCGGGAGGAATTTTCCTGTCCGGTATTGATTTTTTACTTTCGCGACGGTTTTATATAGAGTCAATTCTTCCACTTCCAGACAGCAGCCCATATTGTTAGCTTTCCCACTGATGGTTGATGGTTAATCCCGCTAACGCGGGACGAGCGTTAATTCTCGTGAGCTCGCTCGCGATATAATGACGTTTATTTCATACCTCGCGAGCGAGCTCGCGAGGTGGTTGATTGTGCGCAGGGCGTTTTTTATCTGCGACGCCCTGCGCCATATAAAATTTATAACCGGATTTCTCCGGCACTGCACAACCGCGGATCGGTACTTTCCGCCGCTTCTTTAGCGGACAGCGAAACAGTCAATACGGGACAGCGGGCATTTTTTAAAACTCTGTCTGCCGTGCTGCCAAATGCGTTTTCCTTGCCTGTATTATGTCCGCCAATGGTACCTATTATAATCAAATCGATTTTATTGTCCTGCTGAAACTGCAAAATCTGCTCATACGGAGCGCCTTTCAACAAACGGTATTCGACGTTTTTAAAATCACCAAAACCTGCTGTGCAGCATAGCTGCAGCTCCTGTTGGGATTTCTCCTCCATGGTTTTCTCCAATTCCTTCATGTCCACTTTGGGAGCATACCAGGCGGTCATTTTCCCCATGTTCTGAATTACATGAATTACGTAGAGCTTGGCCCCATACCTGCGGGCCAAGTCTGCCGCATAAGGCGCCGCCTGCCTGGAACCTGCTGAAAAATCTGTTGCAAAAAGGATCTTTTTGATTTCCATAGCATTCCCCTTTCCCTTAGGTTGTGTTTATTCTTCTACTTCTTGCAGAACAAGGTCGCCATGCCGGTCAACAACCGGTTGTCGGATCTGCAGCAGATCATACCAGCGCGAGACCGCGGCAACAAACACAATCATAACCAGAATCATAATGATGACGGAAAGAACGGCAAGAAGATAATTCCCCTTGGGCAGATAATTCGTCGTGATATTGAGGTAGCCGGCATAAAGTGTGGTAAAGGCCATGATTATTCCCGGAACGGCGGTAATCCAGCAATACTTTAATTTCCCCATCCTCAGCAGCATGGTCGTACAGATAATCAGGGCGCTTGCAGCAAGGAGCTGGTTACTCATGCCGAAGAGCGGCCAGATGGTCGAGATGTCGCCGGTATAGACAAGATAGCCCCAGGCGCCGGTGAAAAGGAAACTGGTGATGACAATGCCCGGTATCCAGCGTTTTTCCATAAACCGCGGAATGATCTTGCCGATCATTTCCTGCAGCAGGAATCTTCCCACTCTTGTACCCGTATCCACGGCAGTCAGAATAAATACAGCTTCAAACATGATGGCAAAGTGATACCAGTAGGACATCAATCCCTTCATGAAGGGCACTGCGGCGAAAATGTAGGCCATACCGACGGCAAGCGACACGGCGCCGCCGGGCCGGCCCTGGATTTTTTCTCCGACCTGGGTAGCCAGATCCGGGAGGTTGACCGGAACCATTCCCAGTTTGGCGTAAACCGCCGGCGCCACGTTGATGGCGAAATAGTCCGCCGGGACCAGTACGCAGGCAGCAACCAGCGCCATGATGGCCACAAAGCCCTCAACAAGCATTGCACCATAGCCGATAAACAAAATATCCCGTTCATTGCTGATCATTTTCGGTGTGGTTCCCGAACCAATGATAGCATGAAATCCCGATAAGGCGCCGCAGGCGATCGTGATCATGACAAAGGGATATACGGCTCCGGGGATGATCGGGCCGCCGCCGTGGATGTAGGGCGTAACCGCGGCCATCTGGAAATCAGGCCGCACAACAAATATGCCGGCCGCCAGCATTACGATAGTTCCTATCTTCAGATATGTGGAAAGGTAGTCGCGTGGACACAGCAGCATCCAGACCGGAAGAACCGAGGCGACAAACCCGTAACAGGGAATAATCACGGATATCTGTTTTTTCGATAAAGTGAATATTGCAGACAAGGTTGGGTTTGCCGCAATATAAGGACCGACCAGAATTGCCAGAAAAAGAAGGACAACGCCGATGATTGTTGCTCCTTTTACATCGCCGGGCCGTAATACATGTAAATAAATTCCCATGATGAAAGCGATCGGCATGGTAGCGAAGACCGTGAAGGTTCCCCAGGCGCTTTCAAACATGGCGTTGACGACCGCGATGGAAAGGCCGGCCAGAGTAAGAATGAGAATAAAAAGAAAGGCGAAGGAAGCAACGGCTCCCGCAACTTTGCCGATTTCGCTTTCGGCAATTTTCGAAAGGCTGTGTCCTTTATGCCTTACCGAGGCAAAAAGTACGATCATATCATGGACACCGCCGGCCAGCACCGCACCGATGAGTATCCAGAGCGCTCCGGGCAAATAACCGAACTGCGCGGCCAGCACCGGGCCCAGCAATGGACCGGCTGCGGCAATTGCGGCAAAGTGATGGCCGAAGAGAACATACTTGTTGGTTTTAACATAATCAATACCGTCCGCCATGGCGACGGCGGGGGTTGCTCTTTCCTCTTGCAAATTGAGCACTTTGTTGGCGATGAACAATCCGTAGAAACGATAGGCGATAGCGAAAACGCACAGTGAAACAAACACAAGAGTCAATGCATTCATTTTATCCTCCCTCTTATTAATTATTCGGCAGCTATCAAATCATAAGTGAAAGAAAACCCGGTGTGTTCCAGTGATGTTGCGAAAATTATTGTTAAAATCTGCTGCCTTTTATTGTTTTCAGTATAAAGGAGATAACATTTGCGTGTCAAGTTAATTAAACCCGGAAATATCCGAGTCTCTTGCCTGCTTTATCCTGCAAAACAGGGATAATCCGTGTACCCTTTCGGCCCTGTCGTGTAAAATGTCTGATCATCCCATTTGGCCCACGGAGCTCCGCTGCGGATGCGTTCTACAAGATCAGGGTTGGAGATGAATGCTTTGCCGAAAGCCACCGCGTCGGCGTGCCCATCTTGAAGGACACGCTCGGCGCTTTGTGCCCGGAATCCACAGTTGATAATAAGCTTGCCTTTATAACGCGGGCGGAAATGCTTGGCGATGTCTTTCACTGCAAAGGGGACATTATCCACCGGCGCCATAGGTTCGGTGAAGTGAACGTAGGCCAGATTGGCGTAATCGTTTAATCTCTCCACGATATATTCAAATGTGGGGATCGTTGCTTTGTCGATTGTGATGCCGAAGAAGCCGTGGGCGGATGGATTGAGGCGAATGCCGACTCTGGTAAAACCGATATCCTTTCCGACTGCCTGCAGAGTTTCAAAAAAGAAACGCGCCTTGTTTTCGTGTGATCCGCCGTATTCATCGGTGCGGGTGTTGGAACAGTTGGTGAAGAATTGATGGAAAAGATAGCCGTTGGCGGAATGGATTTCCACACCGTCGAAACCGGCCGCGACGGCGTTTTGGGCCGCTCTGCGAAAATCTTGTGTGGTGTTGTGAATTTCCGCGATGGTCATCGTGTGAGGTGTAACCGTATCCTTGAATCCTTCGGGTGTATAAGCATGATCTTGAGGATTTATTGCCGATGGTGCTAACGGAAGATTACCACTGTGAAAATAGGGATGTGACATGCGGCCGACGTGCCAGAGCTGGCAGAAAATATGTCCATTATTCTTATGGACGGCTTTTGTCGCCAACTGCCAGCCTTCCACCTGGGGAGGGCTGAATATTCCCGGCGTGTTAATGTAACCGACTGCCTGCGGCGAAACCTGTGACCCCTCGGTAATAATCAACCCGGCCGTCGATCTCTGTTCATAATATTGGGCGATGAGCGGAGTAACCTTATTTTCAGGATTATCGGCGCGGCTGCGCGTCATGGGGGACATGAAAATTCGATTGGGAAGTTCCCAAAGGCCAATCTTAATCGGGTCTAAAAGGATATTTTCCATCGTACCCTCCTTGCTCAATCAGAAACTATTTGACAAATTCCGGCCATAGTAATAGCATTGATTCGCTTTTTAAACAATATAAGCGCGAACAGCGCTTTTTTATTTTCAGGATTATTCTTTCCGGAGTTTTTATCACGTGCAAAAGATATTAACAAAAAAACGGGCCTTGGAAATTATTGCCAATTTCTCCCGTTCCGGCGTTCTTGTTGTCGGAGATATAATGGTGGACCATTTTATCTGGGGTAAGGTATCCCGCATTTCACCGGAAGCACCTGTTCCCGTAGTGGATGTGCAAAAAGACAGTATATTGCTCGGTGGTTGCGCTAATGTGCTCAATAGTATTTACTCTATGGGCGGTAAAGTCTATGTGGCTGGAGTTATTGGGGCCGACAATATCGGGAAGCGGCTGCTGGCGGAATTGCGGCAACGGAAAATTGAGACCGCTGGTATCGTCGTGGAAAAAGGGCGGCCGACAACCTTGAAAACAAGAATCGTTGCCCATGGCCAGCAAATGGTACGTTTCGATAAAGAAAGCCGCAAGCCTGTTCCCCAGGCCAGCACGGGGAAAATACTGGAATATGTAAAATCTCTGAGGAAGAAAATTGGTGCTGTTGTTATTTCCGATTATAGTAAGGGTGTGATTTCGCGGGAACTGATTGACGGAATTAGAAAAATTGTGGCAGATGCAAAAATTTACATCTGCCTCGATCCGAAACAAAGTGATTTTTCCATCTATGAAGGAGCTTATGTAATCACTCCCAATCACCACGAAGCGCAGCGTGCTGCAGGGATGGAAATAACCGATGAAAATGATCTGAGGCGAGTCGGGGAAACGCTTTTAAATAAATATAATTTTCAGGCACTGTTGATTACTCGGGGCGAAGAAGGGATGAGTCTCTTTGAAAGAGGTCAGAGGATTACCTATACTAATTTTTCGGCTCAAGCCAAAGAAATTTATGATGTTACCGGTGCCGGAGATACGGTGATCGGCGTGCTTGCCCTTAGTCTGGCAGCCAAAGCCAATCTTCAAGAAGCAACATGTCTGGCTAATCATGCTGCAGGCATTGTGGTTGGTAAAGTAGGAACAGCCACGGTTTCGCAGGAAGAATTAATAAGAGTTTTATGAGCAAACCGACTCCCGCCGAGCCTGTAAAATTGATATTTAGTGTTTTTGCGTCAACTGCTGAGCAGTTGGATGAAACCATAGCAATGTTGTCGGTTTATTATGGTCAACCTGATTTTCTCAGCGACCCGGTACTTTTTGATTATACAGATTATTACCGCAGGGAAATGGGTGAAAATTTAGTACGGCGCTTTTTGTCAATGGAAGAACTGGTAAGACCGGAGGCACTGCCTGACATCAAGCTTGCCACCAATAATATAGAAAACGAATTTACTGAGGAAGGCAAACGCCGAGTCAATATTGATCCCGGTTATATATCCAAAGGTCACTTAATTCTGGCTACCGGTAAAGGTTATGCGCACCGGCCTTACTTACGCGACGGCATTTATGCCGATTTGACATTGTTCTACCAGAATAAGAAGTTTTGTTCTTTACCGTGGACGTATCCTGATTACGCGGATGAGAAGCAGCTTTTAATGCTGGGTAAAATAAGAGCGACATATTTATTGCAGTTAAAGTCAATGACACTCGCTAAAAGCGAGCATAGCGAAGCTTGAGGTGTAAGTGGAATTGATCCCGAAAGCGAAGTCCTGTAGATACAGGACGAAGCTATTCGGGACCCAGAAGTTTGGGTTTTTTAATAAAAAGACAGGTGTAAAAAATGATCAAGAGCATGACAGGTTACGGGCGGGTAGAAACTTCGGGGCAAGACAGAAATATTGTTGTGGAAGTAAAATCTGTCAATCACCGTTTTCTGGAAATATCATTGCGCATGCCGCAGGCTCTTTTCCCTCTGGAATTGGAATTTAAAAAGAAAATCGGTGAGAAAGTTAAGCGGGGAAGAATAGAAATATTTATCCGTCTGGAAGCGGAGAGTGTTAACGCTCCGGAAGCGATTATAAATCTGGAAATTGCCCGCAATTATTTTACGGCTTTGCAACGCTTGAAAGATGAATTTGGCCTGACGGAGGAAATCGGACTGAAAACTCTGGTCGGCTTTCGCGATATTTTTTCTCAGCCCGCCGAAACGGAAATTAAGCCTGATGTTTTAAAACAAATTGCCGATGCTCTGGAAGAAGCCATGAGTATGCTGGTCAAGATGAGGCAGGATGAAGGTGTATCTATTTATCAGGATATGGAGCAGCGGCTGAATTCCATCAGAGGTATTCTGGAGACGATCAATGCCCGGTCGCCGCAAGTTATCATTGAATATCAAAGGCGTTTGACGGAAAGAATAAAGGAACTTACAGCCGGATATGTAATAGATGACTCGCGACTGGCTCAGGAAGCGGCAATACTCGCGGAAAAAAGCGATATAACCGAAGAAATAGTGCGGATGCATAGCCATATTGGCCAGTTTGTTGAGTTGCTGCAGAGTTCCGATGCCGAGGGCAAAAAGATTGATTTCCTCTTGCAGGAAATGAACCGGGAAATTAATACGATAGGATCGAAAAGTAACGATGCGGACATCGCCCGTCAGGTAATTGAAGCAAAGAGTGAGCTAAGTAAGTTGCGCGAACAGGCACAAAACATCGAGTAATTATGGACAAAGGAACATTTATAGTTGTATCAGCGCCATCCGGTGCCGGGAAGAGCAGCATTTGCCAGCGTTTTTTACAGGCCTATCCGGAAATTAAGTTTTCAGTTTCTTATACTACTCGCTTGCCGCGGCCCGGTGAAGTGAATGGGAAGGATTATTTTTTTATTTCCCGCGAAGAATTTCAAGATCGCCGGCAAAAGGGTGATTTTGCGGAATGGACGGAAAATTACGGCAATCTGTATGGTACATCCATCAGGACGATGAAAGAATTTTTAGCAAAAGGTACGACTATTTTGCTGGACATTGAGCCGCGTGGCGCAAAAAAAATAAAACAAAATTTCCGCGGAGGTGCCTTTGTTTTTGTTCTGCCGCCATCGCGTGAAGAACTTTTGAAACGTTTGGAAGGACGCGGTCACGAAGCCTCCGACAGCATCCGGGCCAGGTATGCCCAGGCAGAAAGTGAATTGCAGGAAATTTCCTGGTATGATTATGTAATTTTCAACGATGATCTGGATACGGCTGTTAATCAATTGATCTCGATTTATATTGCCCAAAGGTGTAAAAGAAGTGCATTAAAGGCTAAGATTAAACAATTTATGAACAAGCCGTTTAGCAAAAATAGCTTGGTCAAATAAATACTGAGAACGGCATTAGGAGCCGTAACGAAATACAGAAAATGAACAAGTTATTTCGTAACGGCTCCTAAATAATAAAAAAGTAGTTGCGTGGGAGGATTTAAAAATATGGCCAGAATTACTGTGGAAGATTCTTTAATGGTTGCCAAGACGAGGTTTGGTCTGGTATCGCTGGCATCAAAACGGGCGCGCCTTTTGTTAAAGGGAGCAAAGCCGCTTCTGGAGAGTAAAAACAGGGAAGTTGTGCTGGCGTTGCGGGAAATTGCCGCGGGTAAGGTCACCTATGCCCATCCGGAATATCTGGAGGGGACAAAAGAAGATTTCAAACCAATACCTGATAATACTGAGTTCATTGGCGATGAAGAATACCTCGAATAAGCAAGCCCGGGATAAATTAATCTTTGCACTTGATGCCGCGAGTCTGGATGAAGCATTGTCCTGGATCGAGCTCCTGTCCGGACATGTCGGCATGTTTAAAGTCGGCAAGGAATTATTTACTGCTGTCGGCCCGAAAATAGTCGAATGCATCAGGGAAAGAAACCAGCGGGTTTTTTTGGATCTTAAATTCCATGATATCCCTAATACTGTCGCCCGTGCTGCCGAATCTGCAGTTAAATTGGGTGTTGATATGTTTAATGTGCATGCTTCCGGCGGCAGCAAAATGATTCAAGAAACAGTTAAGGCCGTCCAGACACTTGCTGCGAAAAATGGTCAGGTTAAACCAATTGTTCTGGCCGTAACCGTGTTAACAAGTCTCAATGATGCTGATCTTCAGGAAATAGGATTTGCCAAAAGTACCAATGCCCAGGTTCTGCATCTGGCCCGGCTGGCTAAAGCTGCCGGCGCTGATGGTGTTGTTGCTTCACCACAAGATATTGTCGAATTGCGTGCCGAGCTCGGTGAGAATTTTATTCTTGTAACGCCGGGCATTCGCGGTCCGCAGGATGTACTGAAAGATGATCAGAAAAGAACTCTCAGTGCGCAAGATGCGGTGAAATTGGGAACCGATTATATAGTCGTCGGCAGGCCGATTCGCACGGCAGCCGATCCCCTGGCAGTCTGCAGGGATATTGTTCAGGAGATTGCCGCAGGAATGGCTGCCGGATAATAGTTTGAGGATAGTAAGAGCAGTATATGGAGATAATTTACGGCATAAATCCGATCAAGATTCTCCTGAAGCAGCCAAAGACAGGGTTGGAAAAAGTAATTATAGCTTCGGGTAGAGGCGGATCCGCCCTTACGGAAATAATCGAAGCTGCCCGGCAAAAAAACATTCCTTTAGAATTTCAAACCAGCAAATATATTGATGAATTATCCGGCAACACCAGTCATCAGGGAGTCCTAGGGCTCACGAGAGCTTTTGCTTATTCCGAACTGGATGATTTGCTGACAAACCGAGGTCCGCAATCCGGCTTCGATTTGATCTTAATCCTCGATAGTATTATGGATCCCCAGAACCTGGGGGCGATAATCCGGACATCCTATTGCCTGGGAGCAAACGGAGTAGTAATCCCGGCCGACCGGGCGGCATCCGTTACTGCAACAGTAATCAAAGCTTCTGCCGGCAGCACCTCGCAATTGCCCATTGTCAGAGTAACTAACTTATCGCAGACCATTGATTATTTGAAAGAAAAAGAGTTCTGGGTTTTTGGGGCTGATGCGCATGAAGGCGGTAATCTAGAAGAAATGGATTTTAATTGCAATGTCGCTTTGGTATTAGGCGGGGAAGCAAAAGGAATCCGTCCCCTTGTGAAAAAAAAATGCGACTTTTTGTTATCTGTTCCTTTGCCGCGAAGTTTCGATTCCCTGAATGTCTCCGTTGCCGCCGGGATCATCCAGTACGAAATATTCAATCGGCGCCGCCGGACAAAGGTAATTTGTTGAATTAACATGGAATATAGTTTATAATATTCCATATTGATATTGTCCCAGTAAGAAAGGATAATAGGAGTATGCCAGTTTTTGTTTGGGAAGGTACGACCAGAAGAAACGAAGTTAAAAAAGGAGAGATTGATGCGGTAGATGAGCTGGCTGTTCGCGGCCTGTTGCGCAGGCAAGGATTTAAATCGATTGCCATTAAAAAGAAACCAAAAGATATTTCTGAATATTTACCTTTTTTAAAGGGAAAAGTTAAAGAAAAAGAGGTTGTTGTCTTTTGTCGCATTTTTTCTACAATGATTAACGCCGGTCTACCGCTTATTCAATGTCTGGATCTTTTAGGCCAGCAGGAACAAAACAAAACCTTTAAAGAAATTATTAAGACGGTTAAAGAGGATGTCGAGAGCGGCGCCAGTTTAACCGAAGCCTTAAGGAAACACCCGGCTGTTTTTGATGATCTTTTTGTCAATCTGGTTGCCGCCGGTGAGGCCGGTGGTATTTTAGATGTTATATTGGGACGGCTTTCCAATTATATGGAAAAAGCGATGAAATTGAAAAGCCAGGTTAAGGGAGCAATGACTTATCCCGCGGCTGTTCTTGTTATTTCATTTGGCGTTGTCGCCCTATTACTTCTGAAAGTCATCCCTGTTTTTCAGAAGATGTTCGAAGGGATGGGAGGGGAACTTCCCGGTCCCACGCAGTTTTTGGTCAATGCCAGTCAATTTATGCAAAGTTACTGGTGGGTTATGGTCGGCATAATCGTTGCGGTTGTTGTTGCTTTCGGCAGATTTTATAAGACGGAAAAGGGGCATTGGCTGATTGATTCTCTGGTTCTCAAGTCGCCCATTTTCGGGCCATTACTGAAAAAAGTTGCGGTCGCCAAATTCTCCCGAACACTTTCCACCATGATGAATTCCGGTGTTCCCATTATGGAAGGTTTATCCATTGTCAGCAAGACAGCCGGTAATGTTGTAGTTGAGGCCGCCCTGGTAAAAACGCGCCAGAGTATCAGCGAAGGGCGAACAATTGCGGAACCGTTAATGGAAACCGGTATTTTCCCGCCCATGGTAGTGCAAATGATCGCTGTTGGTGAGGCGACGGGAGCGCTGGATACTATGCTCAGCAAAATAGCCGATTTTTACGACGACGAAGTTGATGCGGCGGTGTCGGCAATGACGGCACTCTTAGAGCCGATCATGATGGTTTTCTTAGGTGGTGTTGTCGGCGGTATGATTATCGCGATGTATCTGCCGATCTTTAAGATGGCTTCTGTTGTTGGTTAGGAGAACTTGGTGGATCTTAGGATAAAAATGGTCGGGATGGCGCGATTTGAACGCGCGACTCCTGCGTCCCGAACGCAGTGCCCTACCAAGCTGGGCCACATCCCGATGTGGCACGGACGATATAAAATTTATTTCTAAATGTCCACTTTTTTTTATTCGATTTCTAATTTATCATTTAGCAAGATGATTTAACAACACGAGTTTAAGCATACAGCGACTCATTTTCTGACGAATTTATGTACTTAATTGTTTTTTGTGAAGCAGCATGCTAAAATAACTTATATTCATAAACAAAAAGGTGGGAACAGTGATAATCTTTGACTTGAAATGTGAAAACGGGCATAAATTCGATGGCTGGTTTAAAGACCGTCAAGCCTTTATTGATCAAAATTCACAAAAACTTGTGGCTTGTCCTATTTGCAATACCTGCAGCGTTAATATAGTCCCTTCTTCGGTTACAATTGCGGGTAAAGATTTCCGGTCTGCCGGCAAGTTGGAGGAAAAGGAAAATTTTCCGCTGAAAGCTTTGCAGGCGCTTCGTCAATATATAGATAAAAACTTTGAAGATGTAGGCAATCAATTTGCCGAAGTTGCCTTGAAGATTCATTTCGGGGAAGAGGAAAAACGCAATATCAAAGGAACGACCACTCCTCAGGAAGATGAGAATTTAAGAGAGGAAGGCGTTCAGTTTGTTAAAATTCCTGTTCCTAAAATGGACAGCTAGTTCCTCAATGTTTCATGGTTTACATCCGGAATTATCTTATTGAAGTTCAACAGCTAATTCTTCTGGGGCTTTAATTTTCAGGCATTAATAATCTATGAATAAATCTTATAAAAGCATTATTGATAGCATCGGCAATACGCCCCTGGTGGAAATCTGCCGGCTTAATCCCAATAAAAAGATAAAGATCATGGCGAAAATGGAGAGCGCCAATCCCGGCGGATCGATTAAGGATCGCACCGCATTATTCATGATTGAGCGGGCGGAGAAAAGAGGAGAGTTAACACCCGATAAAATTATACTGGAGGCGACCAGTGGCAATACGGGTATTGGTCTGGCCATGATTGCCGCTGCCAAAGGATATAAATTATGTCTGACGTTGCCGGAGTCGGTAAGTGATGAGAGAAAGAAAATTTTACGTGCTCTGGGCGCTGAGCTGTATTTTACGCCTGCCAATCAGGGAACTGATGGTGCTATTGAAGTAGCATACAAAATGCTCCGCGAAAATACCGGCAAATATTTTGGTCCCGACCAATTCAATAATGAAGATAATATTGCCGCTCATTACTATGGGACAGCGCAGGAAATCTGGGATCAAACTGACGGCGCCGTCACCATGGTAGTATCAAGTCTCGGTACTACCGGTACTGCTATGGGAATTTCCCGCAGGCTCAAAGAATTAAATCCGCAAATTAAAATTGTCGGTGTGGAACCATATTTGAAGCACAAGATCCAAGGGCTGAAGAATATGCGCGAGTCTTACCGGCCGGGTATATTTGATAAGAAGTGCCTTGATGAAAAGGTGAATATTCTGGATGAGGATGCTTTTGCCACGGCGCGGAGGTTGGCCCGTGAGGAAGGTATTATGGCCGGCATGAGTTCCGGCGCTGCAATGTTTATTGCCGCTCAAAAAGCATTGCAAATGCAGGAAGGCCTGATAGTTGTGATTTTCCCGGACAGCGGAGAGAGGTATTTAAGTACGGAATTATTTGCTGTCAAAGAGGAAGCATCGACTTTCTGTCTTTACAATATTCTGCAGCGCCAGAAAACTTTTTTCAAACCCGTTAATGCCGGAGAAATTCTCATGCATACATGTGGACCTACTGTCCACGATGCCCCTCATATGGGTAATTACCGCCGCCTGGTGGTAGCCGATATGGTTTGCCGCTATTTGATTTATCAGGGTTACGCGGTTAAGCATATAGTTGATATTGTTGATCTTACCGATAAATCTATAAAAGGTTCGGAAAAAGAAGGCCTGGATCTTGCCGATTATACGAATAAATATTTGCAGGTTTTTTTGCAGGATGCGGAATCTTTGAATATTCGCCAGGATAATATTTATATTAAAGCTTCTGAAAATGTTGATGAGATGCTCAAAATCGTCGAGAAATTAGTCGATAAAAATTACGCCTACGAAAAGCTGCATTCAGTTTATTACGACATATCCAAATTAGCCGATTACGGGCTTCTTTCCAATGTAAATCTGCAAAAAACCAGACAGGCTAAAACTATTGACCTCGATGATTATGAAAAAGACAGCCCGATGGACTTTGCCCTTTTAAAAAGGGCAAGTTTGGGAGAATTAAAAAGGGGTATATATTACAAAACAAAATGGGGCAATATACGGCCGGGATGGCATATAGAATGTGCTGCTATTTCTCATAAGTATCTGGGTGCACTTTATGATATTAACATTAGTGGTGTTGATGAAGTTTTCCCGCATTGTGAAAATATATTAGCTGTCAACAAAGCTTTTTCGGGCAAGAGCGGCGCAAATTACTGGCTTAATGCCGAATTGGTGATGGTCGCAGGTAGAAAGATGTCCCGTTCATTAAATAATGCCCTGCCTTTATCTCAATTGTTCGCAAAAGGTTATTCGGGCAGAGATGTGCGTTTTTTCCTGCTGGGGTTGCATTATCGTAAACCTCTTAATTATTCCGCAGAGGCAATGGAAACGGCAAGGAATAATGTCAAAAAACTCGACATGTTTATTTGCCGGCTTAAGTCTGTTCATAATGGTGGCAATGGTTATGCAGATGTGGATCAGCTGATTTACGATCTTAAAAACGGCTTTACCGCGGCTTTAGATGATGATTTGAATATCGCCGGCGCCTTGGCCGTGCTTTTTGATTTTATCGGTAAAATTAATTCTCCCTTGAGTAGGGGAACCATAAATCAAAATGATTGCCGGAAGATATTGGAGGCGCTGGAAAATATCAATGAAGTGATCGGAGTAATGAATTTTGAGGCGCTGCCGGTACCGAAAGAAATAGCGGATTTAATAGAAGAGAGAGAAACTGCCCGCAAGGAGCAGAAGTGGCAGAAAGCAGATATTTTGAGGTCGCAGCTGGCCGCGATGAATGTTGAACTTCTGGATATGCCGCAAGGGACAGTTTGGCATTTTAAGTCAATGACACTCACTGAAAACGAGTGCAGCGAAGGTTGAAGTGTTAGTGGAATTGATCCCGAAAGCGAAGCTATTCGGGACCCAGGAGTTAATAATCCTGTAAATGTGAGGTTCATCATAGAGGTGCTATATGGAAACTTTGCGTAAATCGGCGATAGCTGGTTCCTGGTATCCCGGTAAATCTTCAACCCTGAAGCAGGATATTGAAAAGTATTTTGCTTATGTGCCGGATTCAGACCTGGCAGGAGAGATAGCAGGTCTGGTTGCTCCTCATGCCGGTTATCTTATTTCCGGACAAGTGGCCGCCTATGCCTACAAGCTCATTCGCGGTAAAAAATACGATGCCGTTGTTATTGTTGGTCCCAGTCATCGCGTGGCTTTTCCAGGTGTGTCAATTTTTAGCAGAGGTGGCTATGAGACACCTCTGGGGGTAGTGCCTGTAGCCGAGGATTTAGCGGACAATATTAAAAAATTCAGTGGAATTGTCAATGATATTCCTGCCGCTCATTTGCAGGAACATTCTTTGGAAATCCAGCTGCCTTTTTTGCAGGTTGCGTTGGGTGATATTTCCTTTGTTCCTTTGGTTATGGGAGACCAGAGGGCCAATACCTGTTACGAATTAGCTGAGGCAATTTATCAGGCCGGGCACGATAAAAAATTATTGATTGTGGGCAGTTCTGATTTGTCCCATTTTCATAATTATAATGATGCCTTACAGTTAGATGCCGTAGTTTTAAAACATCTGCAATCAGGCGATGCCGCGGGGCTTTTAAAAAGCCTGGACAGTGATATTGGCGAGGCTTGTGGCGGCGGACCAATGGCTGTGGCAATGCTGGCAGCGAAAAAGATGGGTGCCGACAAGTCACAAGTGCTGAAATATGCTAATTCGGGAGACGTAACCGGTGATAAAAGTTCCGTGGTCGGATATGCGTCAGCAGTATATTATGCATAGGAGGATTGCTTAAATGGAATTGACCCAAAAAGAAAAAGCGACTCTTCTGGATATTGTAAAAAGAACTATTGCCAGCAGGGTCAATAATAAGAATATCCCAAAGATAACAGTGGATTCGGAAATACTGAAGGAAAAGAGAGGTGCTTTTGTTACCTTAAAGAAAAGAGGCCATTTGCGTGGTTGCATCGGTTACATCAAGGCAGTTAAGCCGCTTTGGGAAACCGTCCAGGAAATGGCTGTCGCTGCTGCTTTTCACGATCCACGTTTTCCATCATTACAGGCTGACGAGCTGAAAGATTTATCATTGGAAATATCTGTATTGAGCCCACTGCAACGTATAAAAAATATCGACGACATTGAAGTCGGAAAGCACGGTTTATATATTGTCCGGGGATACAATTCGGGTCTGCTGCTGCCGCAAGTGGCAGTTGAATATGGCTGGGACAGGGAAACATTTCTTCGGGAAACTTGTCATAAAGCCGGTCTGCCATCGGAAGACTGGATGGATAAAGAAACAGAAATTTATATTTTTTCGGCTGAATATTTTGGCGATCTAGATTAACTGACCAATTATCAAGTACATATAAATTCGCTGGTGAATTTCATCTCAGCGAGTGTCAGCTACCGGCAAGTTAAAAAAATCGGCAAGTATTGATAATAAGCCCGAGGCTATCCTTCCGGCCTCCCGGTTATCTCCGGGTAACGAAATTATCCCAGAGCTTTTTATTAAAAAATGAAAATTTACCTTGACAAACACAACCATAAAAATTAGAGTCGGCAATTCGCGCGGATATGTGCGATTGTTTCATTGTGCATAAATTTATAAGTCATTGATATAGAAGGTGAAATTTAGTAAAGGGTTCGCTGGCGTAGCTCAATCGGTAGAGCAGCTGATTTGTAATCAGCAGGTTGCGGGTTCGAGTCCCATCGCCAGCTCCAGTTCCGATATGAATTATATGCTGGAGGGGTTCCCGAGCGGCCAAAGGGAGCAGACTGTAAATCTGCCGGCGAAGCCTACGGAGGTTCGAACCCTCCCCCCTCCACCAGAATTTTTGCAGTGCAATTAGCGGGAGTAGCTCAGTGGCTAGAGCGTCAGCCTTCCAAGCTGAGGGTCGCGGGTTCGAATCCCGTTTCCCGCTCCAAGCGTTTGTTAGTTAAATTGGAGGCGAAAAGCCTCAGCAATTGTGCCCACGTAGCTCAGTCGGTAGAGCACATCCTTGGTAAGGATGAGGTCACCAGTTCAATCCTGGTCGTGGGCTCCAGTTAGGGGCCGTTAAGAAATGACCAACCATGCGGGTCTTGTGACCTTCAGGTTATGGCAAGACAATTTTGTTATGGCCCCTTATGCCGGTGTGCCGGTTATGATGCTGTAGTTATTGTTTGAAAACGGCTTAAGGGAGAGTTATGCGGAACAATATTATTTTAGCTTGTACGGAATGCAAGCAAAGAAATTACACAACAACAAAAAATAAGCGTACCATGCAGAACCGCCTGGAAATGAAGAAATACTGCAAGTTTTGCCGGGGGCACAAGTTGCACAGGGAAACCAAGTAAAGTTGGAATAAAGCAAACAGGCCAGTAGCTCTAATGGATAGAGCGCCGGACTCCAAATCCGGATGCTGGGGGTTCAAGTCCCTCCTGGCCTGCCAGCTTTCCTTTTATTAAGGGTTTGAAAAAATGGAAAAAATCAAGATATTGATTCAAAAAATAAGGCAGTTTCTGAGTGATGCCAAAGCTGAGCTGAAAAGGGTTACCTGGCCGTCACAAAAGCAAACAATGGCATCCACATTAGTCGTAATAATTATCGTTTTTGTCATGGCGATTTATTTCGGTATAATTGATTTCGGTTTAGCTAAACTGATTAAATTTATTTTAGGTTAGCAAAATGGCTTTTAAATGGTACGTTGTTCATACTTATTCGGGATATGAAAACAAAGTTAAAATGAGCTTACAGGAAAGAGTCGAACTCGCTTCGGCCCAGGCTTATTTTTCTGATATCCTCATTCCGGAAGAAGACGTTGTGGAATTGATTTCAGGGGAAAAGAAAACTTCCAAACGTAAATTTTTTCCCGGTTATATTCTTGTCCGGATGGAAATGAACGATGAAACCTGGCACATTGTTAAGGACACTCCCAAAGTTACCGGTTTTATCGGCAGTAAAGATAAGCCTTCGCCGATTTCGGACAAGGATGTTGAAAATTTAAAGGTCAGAATCGATGAAGGAACTTTAAAGCCCAAGCCGAAATTTAAATTCGATGTCGGCGACCATGTAAAAATAATTGACGGACCATTCACGAACTTCGATGGTGTTATTGATGAGGTAAGGCCGGAAAAAGGTAAACTGCGTGTTATCGTCAGTATTTTTGGCCGCCCGACACCAGTGGAGTTGGATTTTATTCAAGTAATGCAGGGATAATTATTTTATTCACGGCTTTTATATAAGCCTAAAAAATTCTTCAGATCAGGGTGATCATCATGGCAAAAAAGGTTATTGCAAGTATTAAATTGCAGATTAAAGCGGGAAAGGCAACACCATCGCCCCCGATTGGTCCGGCGTTAGGGCAGCACGGTGTCAATATTATGGAATTTTGCAAGGCTTATAATGCATTGACGCAAAAACAGGAAGGAATGATTATTCCTGTTGTAATTACTGTTTATGCCGACAGATCATTTACCTTTATTACCAAAACACCGCCGGCTTCAGTATTGCTCAAGCAGGCGGCGAAAATTGCCAAAGGGGCGGCTGATCCCAAGAGAGAAAAAGTGGGAATAGTTACGGCTGCACAGGTAAAAGAAATTGCCGAATTAAAATTTAATGATTTGAATGCCGTAAATATTGAAGGTGCCATCAAGATAATTGCCGGTACGGCTAGGTCGATGGGAATCGAAGTCGCAGGTTAATAAAAACGAGGTTTTTATCATGTTAAGAAGAGGCAAACGTATATTAGCAGCAAAAGCAAAGGTTGAGCCTACTCGGCGGTACACGCTGAAAGAAGCTACGGAAATGGTTGTATCAATGGCAGGTGCCAAATTTGATGAAACAGTCGATGCCGCTGTTCGTTTGGGAGTTAATCCTGCCCATGCCGATCAAATGGTCAGGGGAAGTGTGGTTTTGCCCAATGGCCTGGGTAAGACAGTGAAGGTTCTGGTTTTTGCCAAAGGTGAAAAGGAAAAAGAAGCTCTCGATGCTGGTGCTGATTTAGTAGGCAATGATGAAGTTATTGAAAAGATAAAAGGTGGCTGGTTTGAATTTGACCGCGTTGTTGCCACGCCGGACATGATGGGAGCGGTAGGGAAAATAGGTAAGATTCTAGGTCCCCGCGGTTTGATGCCTAATCCCAAGGTCGGTACTGTAACTTTTGAAGTAGCCAATGCCGTAAAGGAACTTAAAGCCGGTAAAGTTGAATTTCGAGTGGAAAAAGCCGGAATTGTGCATTCTCCCGTGGGGAAAGTGTCTTTTGGCGCCGAAAAATTAAGAGAAAATATTCAAGCTTTGCTGGAAACAATTATCAAATTAAAACCATCCGCCAGCAAGGGGATCTATATTAAAAGTGTTTCCCTTTCCAGCACAATGGGTGCCGGTGTGAGAATTGATCCTCTCGATATTAGAAGCGCTTAATGTGCGGTTGTTGATATTTTAAGATAAAAGGTCGAAGATAGCAGGTACAGAAGTTTAAACGTAATGCGGCCTGCCGAGACTCGTAGAATAAAAAGAGTTGCTTTATTAAAGTAAACTATTTTTGGAAAACGGGCATCGGATTGTAGAAAGTGTTACCGTTTTTTTCTTCTGTATGTGGCTATATTCTCCGGCCTCATGATAATAAAAATTATTGAAAGGAGGCTGATATATTGGATCGGAGAACGAAAGAGCAAATTGTATCCGAACTGCAGGTAAAACTCAAAGAGGCCAATCTCGGCGTTTTAACCAGTTTCAGCAAGATGAATGTTGCGAAGATGGAAGCGCTAAGAAATGTACTGCGCAAGTCGAATGCTGAGTTGAAAGTTGTGAAAAACACACTTTTGGACATTGCTGCGAAAGAAACAGCGTTCAGCGTACTTGCTGATCATTTCAAATGGCCCATTGCCATTGTTTTAAGCTACAAAGATCCAGTGGAGCCGACAAAGGCTCTTATTGATTTCGCCAGGAAAAATCCGGAATTGGAAATCAAGATTGGTGTACTGGACGGCAAAATATTAAACAAGAGTGATATTACTCTTTTGGCGGAGTTACCCAGCAGAGAGGTTCTACTTGGAAAATTGGTTTCTGTCATGGCAGCAGTGCCGACATCACTGGTAACAGTGTTAAGCGGCGTACCGAGAAATTTTGTTCAAGTGCTCAATGCTTATTGTGATAAGAAAAAAACCTTAAACTAATAAAACATACAGAGAGGTATAGGAAATATGTCAAATCAAATTACAAAAGAAGATGTAGTCAAATTCATTGAAGGTATGACCGTATTAGAGCTTTCCGCTTTAGTTAAAGAATTAGAAGAAAAATTTGGTGTTTCTGCGGCGGCTCCGATGATGGCGGCTGTTGCAGGTCCTGGTGCCGCTGCTGCTGCTCCGGTGGAAGAACAGACCGAATTCAATGCTATTCTTACCGGATTTGGTGCGGAGAAGATTCAGGTAATCAAGGTTGTTCGGGCCATTACCGGTTTAGGCTTAAAAGAAGCCAAGGATTTGGTGGAGGGAGTACCCAAGCCGATCAAAGAAGCCGTTTCCAAAGATGAAGCTGCATCTATTAAGAAGAAAATTGAAGAAGTTGGCGGAACAGTCGAGATTAAATAATAATATTTAATATATTATTTTAAGGATGCTATGGGCAATTTTAGAAGAAATTTTGGCCGGGTAAAAAAAGCACTGGATATACCTAATCTAATTGAGATCCAAACACAATCTTATGAAAAATTCCTGCAGAAGGATTTGCCGCCGACTAAAAGGGCGAACATCGGTTTGCAGGGTGCTTTCAAGAGTGTCTTTCCCATTTCGGATTTTAGCGGGAAATGTTCGTTGGAGTTTGTCAGTTATAAGATTGGTGATGTCCGGTATGATGTAAGGGAGTGCGTTCAAAAAGGAATGACCTATGCTGCTCCTTTGAAAATTGTCGTCAGGCTCGTTGTTTTTGATACAGACCGTCTTAATGACGGCAAGATTAATAAAGAACCAAATGAAACAAAGCCGATACGCGATATTAAGGAACAGGAAATTTACTTTGGCGAAATTCCGTTGATGACGGAAAATGGAACATTTATCGTTAACGGAACGGAGCGGGTAATTGTCAGCCAATTGCACCGCTCACCCGGCATCTTCTTTGATCATGATAAAGGTAAAACCGTTGCCAGCGGCAAATTGATTTATTCGGCACGGGTCATTCCCATAAGAGGTTCGTGGCTGGATTTGGAATTTGATTCCAAAGATCTCCTCTACATGCGAATTGACCGCAGGCGCAAAATGCCCGTCACAATTTTGCTCAAGGCAATGGGTAATTCGACAGAATTTATTTTGAATTATTTTTATAATATTGAAAAAATAACCATTGAAGGTGAAAAGCTTTACTTCGCCGTTAATGATTCTCTGGTGGGTCAAAAAGCACCGGAAGATATCAAGGATCCGAAAAGTGCGGATACTATAGTCAAAAAAGGGCGTAAGTTAACTAAGCCTCTTTTGAAGAAAGTAATAGATGCGGGCGTAAAACATATTCCCGTTAAGGAAGCAGATCTCGTGGGGAAGATACTTTCTTCTGATATTCACGATGCGAAAACCGGAGAGATTATTTTCCGTTGTAACGAAGAATTGCCCCTCAATGGTTTAGAAATTGCTAAAGAGAAGGGTGTTTCCGAATTGAAATTCATCCATCTGGATGAAGATCTGGATAATGTTTCCATCCGTGATACTTTGCTGATGGACAAAATCGATACCTCCGAAGATGGAGTTTTAGAGATATATCGTCGGCTGCGTCCGAGCAATCCGCCCACTCCGGAGACAGCCACAAAATTTTTCAAGAGCCTCTTCTTTGAATCGGAAACTTACGATTTGTCTGATGTCGGCCGTGCCAAGATGAATTACAAATTGCGTTTAAATGTGCCTACAAGTGTTACGGTTTTGCGTAATGACGATATCCTGGCGGCAGTTAAATATCTGGTTGATTTAAAAAATGGTGTTGGAGAATGCAGCGTTGATGATATCGATCATTTGGGAAACCGGCGTGTACGCTCTGTTGGGGAACTCATAGAAAACCAGTATCGTATTGGCTTGGTGCGCATGGAGCGGGCCATCAAAGAAAAAATGAGCTTGCAGGACATCGAAACAATGATGCCTCATGACTTGATTAATGCAAAACCGGTCTCTGCTGTAGTCAACGAGTTTTATGGTTCCAGTCAGCTTTCACAATTTATGGATCAGACCAATCCTCTTTCCGAAATTACACACAAGCGCCGTTTATCGGCATTGGGGCCCGGAGGATTAACGCGGGAGCGGGCGGGATTTGAAGTGCGTGATGTTCATAATACGCATTATGGCCGTATTTGCCCGGTGGAAACGCCGGAAGGTCCGAATATCGGCTTGATAGTTTCTTTGAGTACTTATGCGCGGGTTAATGAGTTTGGGTTTATTGAAACTCCCTATAAAATAGTGGAAAATGGCCGTGTAGAGAATGAAATCCGCTTCATGACGGCAATTGAAGAAGAAAACCAAATCATTGCACCCTCCGACCGTCCTTTAGATAAAAACGGTAAATTTATTGAAGAGCTGATTTCCGTCAGAAAAGGGGACGATTTTATTTCTGTTTTGCCGGAAGATATTAAATTAATGGATGTATCGCCCAATCAGCTTGTTTCCGTAGCGGCTGCCTTAATTCCGTTTTTGGAGCATGATGATGCCAACCGCGCCCTTATGGGATCAAACATGCAGCGGCAAGCGGTACCATTGATGTGTCCGGAAGTGCCGGTTGTTGGCACAGGTATGGAATCAATTGTTGCCCGTGATTCCGGCGCGGTTCTTTCTGCTCGCCGGGCGGGTGTTGTAGAAAGTATTGATGCTTCGAGAATAATAGTAAGAGCTGATCATCCGGAAGAAGATGGTATCGATACGGGAGTGGATATTTATACACTATCTAAATATCAGCGTTCCAATCAGGATACTTGCTTTAACCAGAAGCCGATTGTCGATGTTGGTGAGCGCGTCCATAAAAAAGATATTCTCGCCGACGGGCCGGCCACAGACAATGGCGAACTGGCCCTTGGCCG
Source organism: Deltaproteobacteria bacterium (assembly GCA_025361065.1). Classification (GTDB taxonomy): domain Bacteria; phylum Desulfobacterota; class Syntrophia; order Syntrophales; family Smithellaceae; genus MVRV01. The sequence continues at coordinate 8,642 of JANYAY010000007.1, read as the reverse complement.
TAATGTTATGGTTGCTTTTATGTCCTGGGGTGGCAACAACTACGAAGATTCGATTCTGGTCAGTGAACGAATTGTTAGAGAAGACGTTTATACATCCATTCATATCGAAGAATTTGAAACAATGGCCCGCGATACGAAGCTGGGTAAAGAAGAAATTACGCGGGATATTCCCAATGTGGGTGAAGAATCCCTGCGGAATCTGGATGAAAGCGGTATTATCCGCATCGGAGTTTCGGTCAAACCGGGTGATATTCTTGTCGGTAAGATCACTCCCAAGGGAGAAACCCAACTGTCTGCGGAAGAAAAGCTTCTGCGGGCAATTTTCGGAGAAAAGGCCAGCGACGTGCGCGATACATCTTTGCGCGTACCTCCCGGAGTTGAAGGCACAGTTGTTGACGTCAAGATATTTACGAGAAAAGGTGCCGAAAGAGATTTGCGTTCACAGGCGATTGAAGCGGATGCCATCGAACAGTTAACTAAAGACAGAGACGATGAAATCCATATTCTAACCGAGACAGTGAGAAAAGATATTACAAAACTGGTTGTCGGAAAGACTGTAGCTGCAAAAATTGTCGATGTCAAAAAGAAAACCCTGATCAAAAAGGGTGATAAAATTACGAAAGAAATTTGGGCGGAGATACCTTTCGCCTACTGGAAAGAAATTACCATTGCGGAAAATGACGGCACTGAAGAGAAGTTAAACAATTTGCATTCCGCTCTCGAGCGTAAAATTGATTTCGTTCAGGCTCATTTTGAAGAAAAGCTGGAGAAGATTAAGGCGAGTGATGAACTTCCTCCGGGTGTGATCAAAATGGTTAAAATTTATGTTGCCATCAAAAGGAAGCTTTCTGTCGGCGACAAGATGGCCGGACGGCATGGTAACAAAGGTGTTTTATCCAGAATTCTGCCCGAAGAAGATATGCCTTATTTTGCCGATGGTTCTACGGTAGATATTGTTTTAAACCCTTTAGGCGTGCCTTCACGTATGAATATCGGACAAATTTTAGAAACACACCTGGGCTGGGCGGCGAAAACAATTGGCGAAGGTTTAAATGAGCTTTTAGAAAAAAATAGTAATCTGATCAATATCAAGAGCGAGTTGAAAAAAACTTACTCATCACCTGATTTTGATAAATTTATTGATCAGGCTTCTGCTGAAGATACGAAGAAGTTTGTCGGCCGCCTGAAAAAAGGAATGCTTGTGGCGAGTCCTGTGTTCGATGGTTGTCCGGAGGCCAGGATCAGCGATTTATTAACGATGGCGGAGTTGCCGCAATCAGGTCAGGCGGTTCTTTTTGACGGAAGAACCGGTGATCCATTTGATCAGGAAGTTACGGTCGGCATCATATACATGTTGAAGCTGCACCATTTGGTTGATAATAAAATTCATGCTCGTTCCATAGGACCATATTCACTGGTAACCCAGCAGCCACTGGGGGGTAAAGCTCAATTCGGTGGACAGAGACTAGGTGAGATGGAAGTATGGGCAATGGAAGCTTATGGTGCTTCATATACCCTGCAGGAATTTCTCACGGTTAAATCGGATGATGTGGCGGGCAGAACAAGAATTTATGAATCTATCGTCAAGGGTGAACATACATTTGAGCCGGGTTTACCGGAGTCCTTTAACGTATTAGTAAAAGAGCTCCAAAGCCTCGGTTTAGACGTGGAATTAGTTGAAGAACAATAATTGGCTCTTAAGTTTTACTAAAGTTTTTAATCGTACAGGAGAATAAGCTGTGGAAGACGTTTTCAGCTATTTTGAAAAACCAAAAAACCCCATTAGATTCAATGCCATGAAGATTTCAATTGCTTCGCCGGAGAAGATTCTTTCCTGGTCGCACGGCGAAGTCAAGAAACCGGAAACAATCAACTACCGGACATTTAAGCCGGAAAGAGACGGACTTTTTTGTGCTAAAATCTTTGGGCCGGTAAAAGATTACGAATGCCTGTGCGGTCGCTATAAACGGATGAAGCACCGGGGTGTTGTTTGCGAAAAGTGCGGTGTGGAAGTTATTCAGTCCAAAGTCCGCCGGGAAAGAATGGGGCATATAACACTGGCTACTCCTGTTGCCCATATCTGGTTTTTAAAAAGTCTACCCAGCCGTATCGGCAATCTCATGGATTTGTCATTGAAGGAACTGGAAAAAGTTCTTTATTTTGAATCATGGATTGTGCTTGATCCCAAAGCGACTCCTTTGAAAAAGAAAGAACTGCTTACAGACGAAGAGTATAGCGACTGTATAGAACAATATGGAGAAAATGGCTTTGTTGTTGGAATCGGAGCTGAAGCAGTAAGACAACTGCTCGAAGAAATTGATTTAGAAAAGCTTTATGAAGAATTAAGGACTGAAGTTGTCGGCGTTGTTTCTGAGACAAAGAAAAAGAAGCTTGTTAAAAGACTTAAAGTCGTTGAAGCTCTGCGCAAGTCAGGTAATAAATCGGAATGGATGATTTTGACGGTTCTTCCCGTTATCCCGCCGGATCTGCGCCCTCTGGTTCCGCTTGATGGTGGCCGTTTTGCCACCTCTGATCTCAACGATTTATATAGACGCGTTATTAACCGGAATAATCGTTTGAAGCGGTTACAGGAATTAAATGCTCCGGAAATTATTATCCGCAATGAAAAAAGAATGCTGCAGGAAGCTGTGGATGTCCTCTTCGATAACGGCCGCCGTGGCCGGGCCATAACCGGTACCAATAAAAGACCGCTGAGATCGCTGTCGGATATGCTCAAAGGTAAGCAGGGCCGTTTCCGCCAGAATTTGCTGGGGAAAAGAGTTGATTACTCCGGCCGTTCAGTTATTACCGTAGGCCCGGATTTAAGGCTTCACCAGTGTGGCTTGCCCAAGAAGATGGGGCTGGAACTCTTCAAACCATTTGTTTATAACCGCCTGTTGGAAAAAGGGTATGTTACTACAGTAAAAAGCGCCAAGAAAATGGTGGAGCGCGAAACTGCCGAAGTTTGGGATGCGCTGGACGAAGTTGTGCGTGAATATCCTATTATGCTCAACCGTGCGCCGACGCTGCATCGCCTCGGTATGCAGGCTTTTGAACCGGTACTCATTGAAGGCAAGGCCATCCGCCTGCATCCTTTGGTTTGTACGGCTTTTAATGCGGACTTCGACGGCGATCAGATGGCTGTACATGTTCCTTTATCCATCGAAGCACAAACAGAATGTCGCGTGCTCATGATGTCGACCAACAATATTCTTTCTCCGGCCAATGGAAAGCCGATTATTATTCCCAGTCAGGACATCGTTTTGGGTATCTATTATTTGACTCGTGCCAAAAACGATGTCAAAGGCGAAGGAATGATTTTTGCCGATCCGGATGAAGTCCGCTCGGCTCTTGATGCCGGCGTAATCGATTTGCATGCCAAAATTAAAGTGCGGATCAATTCTGTATTAAAAGACACAACAGTGGGACGAATAATTCTTTCGGAAATAGTGCCCCCGGAAATTTCTTTCGATGCCGTTAATAAGTTAATGAACAAAAAGGAACTGGCTAATTTAATCGACTATTGTTACCGGCTATGTGGTGATAAAACCACGGTGCTTCTTGCCGACAGGCTCAAAGATTTGGGATTCAAATACGCGACAGTTTCCGGAATTTCTTTTGCCGTAGGTAATATGATTATTCCGGAAAATAAAAAGCACATTGTAATACAGGCTGAAAAAGATGTTCTGAAAATTCAAAAACAGTATATGGACGGTTTAATCACAGATGGTGAGCGTTATAATAAAGTTATCGACATTTGGGCGCAATCTACAGAGAAAATCGCCACTGAAATGGTGAACGGCATTAGTACGGAAGAAGTAACCGGCGCCGACGGTAAGAAACGGAAAGTGGAAAGCTTCAACCCGATTTACATGATGGCTGATTCCGGTGCCCGAGGTTCAGGAGTTCAATTAAGGCAATTGGCCGGTATGCGTGGATTGATGGCCAAGCCGTCGGGAGAAATTATTGAAACGCCGATTACGGCAAACTTCCGCGAAGGTTTAACCGTTTTGCAATACTTTATTTCTACTCACGGCGCCCGTAAGGGTTTGGCTGATACTGCTCTAAAAACAGCTAACTCCGGGTATTTGACTCGAAGATTGGTTGACGTCGCGCAAGACTGCATAATTACCGAGCGGGATTGCGAAACGGTTGATGGAATTTATGTTTCCGCATTGATGGAAGGCGGTGAAATAATTGAAACTGCCGGCGAACGCGTATTAGGTAGAGTTGCCCTGCAGGAAATAAAAGATCCTTTTACCGGTGAAGTCATTGTTCAGGCTAATGAAGCCATTGACGAAGCTTTGGCGGAAAAAATTGATCATTCCGGAATTGAACAGGTTAATATTCGATCTGTTTTGAGCTGCCGGGCCAAGCATGGCGTTTGTGCCATGTGTTACGGGCGCGACCTGGCTCATGGCCATCTGGTGAACATTGGTGAGGCTGTCGGTATCGTTGCCGCTCAATCTATTGGTGAGCCGGGTACGCAGTTGACCATGAGAACATTCCACATCGGTGGTACGGCCAAATTTGACGAGCATTCCACTTTGGAAGCGCGTCATGATGGTCTGGTCAAGTTTGTGAATTTAAATGCGGTCAAAACCAGAGAAAATGATTATGTGGTCATGAACCGTCATGGTGAAGTACACGTTTTGGATGAACAACAACGCAGTCGCGGTAAATATACGGTTCCTTACGGTGCTCATTTAAAAGTAGGTGATAATTCCATCGTCAAGCGTGGACAATTAATGGCGGAATGGGATCCTTTCTCCATACCAATCCTGGCGGAAGTTGACGGTATAATTAAATTCGGTGATATCATCGAAGGAAAAACCATGCAGGAACAAGTGGACGAAGTTACCGGTCTGTCCCGTAAAGTCATTGTTGAATTCAGGGGCGGGGACCTAAGACCTCGTGTTTCGATTAAAGACAGCAAGGGGAAGACAGCCAAATTAGCATCTACAAATGCCGTGGCCCGCTATCTTTTGTCTGTTGGAATCAATATTGTAGTTTCCGAAGGAGACGAAGTCCGTGCCGGTGATATCATCGCGAAAATTCCGCGAGAAACTACAAAAACAAAGGATATAACAGGTGGTTTGCCCCGCGTTGCCGAGTTATTTGAGGCGCGTAAGCCGAAAGATTTTGCCGTCATCAGTGAAATTGATGGTGTCGTCTCTTATGGTAAGGATGCCAAAGGTAAACGCAAAATAATCGTTACGCCGGAAATCGGTGAAGAAAAAGAGTATCTGATTGCTAAAGGTAAGCATATCAGCGTCCAGGAAGGTGATCGTGTTACTCCAGGTGATGCATTAATGGATGGTATGAACAATCCTCATGACTTATTGGCCATTAAGGGCGAAAAAGAACTGGCCAGATACCTGGTTGATGAAGTTCAGGAAGTTTATCGTTTGCAAGGTGTTAAGATCAACGATAAGCATATGGAAGTTATTGTTCGTCAGATGTTGCGCAGGGTTCGGGTGACCGACCCCGGTGATACTTTGTTTATAGCTGATGAGCAGGTTGAGCGTTATCGGTTCCAGGAAGAAAACGACAAGGTTATGGCTCAAGGTGGCCGTCCGGCTATTGGCGAACCTTTGCTTCTGGGTATTACCAAGGCATCTCTCAGTACGCAGAGCTTCATTTCCGCCGCTTCGTTCCAGGAAACGACAAGAGTCCTTACCGAAGCGTCTCTTTCGGGTAAGACTGATTATCTGAGAGGCTTGAAAGAAAACGTTATTATGGGCCGTTTGATACCTGCCGGGACCGGTCTTGTCATGTACCGGAAACTGGGTATTCAGGTGGATGATCAGAACACAGGGATGAATGTTGAACAAAGTTAAAGAAAGCTGAGAAAAAGCTTGACATATGAGCGCTGAGTTGATAGTTAGCAACGCTTTGCTGCTGCTGAGAATTTAGCGGGAAAAGATAGATCGGGAGGAAAAATGCCGACAATAAGTCAATTGGTTCGCAAAGGCAGAAACAAGATACAGAAGAAAACAAATACACCGGCACTGGGATCTTCACCTCAACGTCGCGGTGTTTGTGTCCGGGTTTATACGACGACTCCGAAGAAGCCTAATTCGGCTTTACGGAAAGTAGCCAGAGTTCGACTCACTAGTGGTTATGAAGTTACTTCTTACATACCGGGTATAGGGCATAACTTGCAGGAACATTCAGTCGTTCTGGTACGCGGTGGCAGAGTTAAGGATTTGCCGGGTGTAAGGTATCATATTGTCAGAGGTACACTTGATGCTGTCGGCGTCGCCGATCGCAAGCAGAGTAGGTCAAAGTATGGTGCGAAAAAGCCAAGTTAGACGGAGATAGTTAAATGCCAAGAAGACGGGAAATAGAAAAAAGGGATGTTTTGCCCGATCCTAAGTTCAATAATAAACTGGTTGCGAAATTTGTCAATTCGTTATTAAAACGGGGTAAAAAGAGCACTGCAGAAAGTATTCTTTACGGTGCTTTTGATATTATTGAAAAGAAAATGAAAGAGCAGCCGGTGGAGCTTTTCGAGAAAGCATTAAATAACGTTAAGCCGGTTATCGAAGTTAAATCAAGGCGCGTTGGCGGCTCTACTTATCAAGTGCCGACGGAAGTTGTGCCGGCCCGGCGTACAGCGCTGGCCATCCGCTGGTTGATTACCAATGCTCAGGATCGTACGGAAAAAACAATGCGGGAAAAACTGGCCGGTGAATTGATTGATGCCGCCAACAACCGCGGTGGAGCGATTAAAAAGAGAGAAAGTGTGCATAAAATGGCTGAAGCAAATAAAGCTTTCGCCCATTATAAATTTTAATTAAAGGATATATTACTTAAACGACAAGAGAACTAACCATTCAAAGTTAAGGAGGTAGATTGACATGGCAAAGAAAAAATTTGAAAGAACGAAACCGCATTTAAATATCGGAACAATCGGTCACGTAGATCATGGTAAAACTACATTAACGGCCGCGATTACCAAACATCTGGCCACGAAAGGATTTGCGGAATTTCGGCCTTTTGATTCCATAGATAATGCTCCCGAAGAAAAAGAAAGAGGCGTTACCATCAACATCTGTCATGTGGAATATCAGACGGATAAAAGGCATTATGCTCACGTCGATTGTCCGGGGCACGCCGACTATATCAAAAACATGATTTCCGGCGCCGCCCATATGGATGGAACGATTCTTGTCGTTGCGGCATCCGATGGTCCCATGCCGCAAACTCGCGAGCACATCCTCCTTGCCCGCCAGGTTCAGGTCCCCTATGTGGTCGTTTATCTCAATAAAGTAGACTTGGTCGATGATCCGGAACTTCTCGATCTGGTTGAACTCGAATTACGAGAACTTTTAAATCAATATGAATTCCCCGGTGATGATATTCCCATTATTCGTGGTTCCGCCTTAAAGGCATTGGAATCTGATGATCCTAAATCGGCCGATGCCAAGTCCATTTGGGAACTGTTGGATGCGGTTGATAGCTATATTCCCGAGCCCAAACGTGATACCGAAAAACCCTTCCTGATGCCTGTTGGTGATGTTTTCACCATTTCCGGCCGCGGTACAGTTGTCACCGGTAGAGTGGATAGAGGTATTGCGAAGGTTGGCGAGGAAGTCGAAATCATCGGTATTCGTCCTACCTTTAAAACAGTTGTGACCGGCGTGGAAATGTTCCGCAAGACTCTTGATGAAGCTCGTGCCGGTGATGATGTCGGTTTGCTGCTGCGCGGTATCAAACGCGAAGAAGTGGAAAGAGGCCAGGTTATTGCCAAACCGGGTTCCATTACTCCGCACACAAAATTTGAAGCCGCTGTGTATATTCTGACCAAGGAAGAAGGTGGGCGCCATACACCATTTTTCTCCGGCTACCGTCCGCAGTTTTATTTCCGGACAACAGATGTGACCGGTGTGGCGACGTTGCCGGAAGGCATAGAAATGGTTATGCCCGGTGATAACGTTAATATGCGGATAGAGTTGATTACCCCTATCGCCATGGAAGAACAATTAAGATTCGCTATTCGCGAGGGTGGCAGGACAGTAGGTGCCGGTGTCGTAAGCAAGATTGTTGAATAGAAACAGGAAAAAGGTTAGTGGATCAAATGAAAGACCAAAAGATTAGAATTCGTCTTAGAGCTTACGACTATAAATTGCTGGATCGTTCTGTTGAAGAAATAGTAGAAACGGCAAAAAGGACCGGTGCACGTGTCGCCGGTCCCATTCCTCTTCCTACGGAAATCAATAAATATTGCGTAAACCGTTCACCTCATGTAGATAAAAAATCCCGTGAACAGTTTGAAATTCGAACACATAAAAGACTGATCGATATTGTCGAGCCTACGCAAGCTACGGTGGATGCCTTGATGAAATTAGATTTATCTGCCGGAGTGGATGTTGAGATAAAAGCGTAAGTTCAAATTCGGATGTTGGGAGATGGTCAGAATTATTGCCATTCTTCAAAATGTAGGTTATTGGCTTTATATTTTATAAAAAGTTGGAAGATAATGAACAAGGGAATCATTGGAAAAAAAATAGGAATGACTCAAGTATTTGATGATGATGGCGCTGCAGTTGGCGTTACCGCCATCGAGGTTGAGCCTTCCGTTGTCGTTCAGGTAAAGACCAAAGCCAAGGAAGGATACGATGCTATCCAGCTTGCTT
>JANYAY010000120.1 GCA_025361065.1 Deltaproteobacteria bacterium | reverse complement strand
TCCTGACCTATACTGCTTTGCGGCTTATCATCCCGGCGATGCGAACGCGCTTACCTACGCCGCAGAAATATTGAACCACCCGCGGGTGCTCGGCTTCAAACTCCAATTGTTAGTCCAGCGTTTCTTTCCGCATGACGAACGGCTTTTTCCTCTGTATGACCTGGTGGCAAGGCGGGGCAAGCGCATCCTCTTCCATGTGGGCACCGGCCCCGTCGGCAATGATTTTGTGGGGCTTACTCAATTCCAAAAGCTCCTCCTGCGATATCCGGACATGCAGGCGAATGTCGCTCACATGGGGGCATTAGAGTACCAGGGATTCATGGATCTGCTAGACGATTATCCCGGCCTTTATCTCGATACGTCTTACTCGTTCTTTAGAGATATGCAGGGCAAGGGTGGGTTCAACCTGGGTAGCGGTCCGCTGGAGAAGCATAAAAACCGCATCCTGTACGGGTCGGATTTCCCCAATCTTATCCTGCCGCGCGAATCCGAGATGGAAACTCTTCTTTCCTATGAACTTTCTCCGGAGTTTTATGAGAAAGTGTTTTACGAAAATGGAATGAAGCTAATTTCTTCAATTGTTGAAAATTCGAAAAATAAATAAGAATGATGGTCTCGTAAAAAGGACGTCACACCGGTCTTGTAACCTCGAGTGACCTTCAGGTTATCAGGTTATCAGGTTATCAGGTTATCAGGTTATCAGGTTATCAGGTTATGAAAACCGGTGTCCAGCGTTTTGTAAGTCTTTGAAATATCTGGATTCCGGCTTCCGAGACTGTGTCGCAATTACTTTTTGGTCATTCCGGGCAAGCGAAGCGCGACCCGGAATCCAGTATTATCAGTATGTTCTGGATGCCGATTTTCATCGGCATGACGCTATTGATAGCACTTTTTCTATTACGACACAGTCTCTTCGCCGGAATGACAATTTTGAGGCTTTTCCGACTTATTACGAGGTCGTCAAAAATAACAGGTAACCGGCGGCTAAATAACAGACGACATCTTTAAATCTTAAAAATTGACAGTGGTAAGGGGTTATCGTAAAACATACCTGTGTCTGTTTCATCCAATGAAAGCATAAGCGATTGGCCATGAAAAAACGAACCCTGATCAAAGCCCTTTTGATATCCGCCATATTGCTTGCGGTGCTTTTTGCATCGGCCTGGTTTTTTGTTTCCTGGCAGCTGTCTCACCTGGAGAACTGCAAAGAATCAATCACGGCAGCCGTCGGAAGGCAATTGAATCGTGACATTACCTATGAAAAAGGGGAAGCCACCCTGACCCTCCGCGCGGGGCTGGCTTTACAATTTACCAGGGTGGTAATCCGGGAGAAGGACCGGACGGCAGATTTATTGAACATCGAAAACGCCTTTTTTCGGGTTGATATTCTTCCGCTGCTAAGAAAACGGATGATCCTCCGAGAAATCATTCTCGATCAGCCGCGCCTGTCGTTAAAACGCGATCAGGCAGGCGCTCTGAATATCGCCGATCTTTTGACGAAGGAACAAAAGCCGGAGATAGCCCTGGAGTTTCGCAAACTCACTATCGAGAAAGGATCGGTGACCTTTTTCGACCAGGCAGTAAGCAACGAAGGTCTGGTAACGTCACTTACTAATCTGTATTGCCGGATTGATACACCCCATTGGGGCGGCGCGGCACCGTTCAGTCTCAAAGCAACTGTCGGCGAGGACAAAAATCAGGGAGTGCTGGCGCTTGCGGGAACATTTCACCCCGCTCCCTTAACAAAACCTTTTGCGGAGAGCACAGTTGATGTTTCTCTCCGCTTAAATGGAACTGATATCCATCATTACCGTCCCTATTTGAATAATCACATACCTCTGGAACAACTGGCCGGACGCCTGGATATGGCTACGACATTTTCCGGAACGCTCTTGAGTTTTACAGCAAAAGGAAGCGTCACGGTGAAAGACGCCCTGCTGCATTATCCACAGGTTTTTCGCGGGCCGGTGCAGCCGTCGATTGTCCAGGTTGATTACGCCTTAACGCGCAACGCCGCTCATCTTCAACTGGATATCGCCCGTCTGGCGGTCGATCGCTTCGAAGCCAAGGGTAATTTGGACATCCGGGAGATGGATCGGGAAGATCCCCTGCTTTCAGCGACTGCCGTCACTTCAACTTTTTCCCTGAAAGAAAGCCAACCTTATATTCCCTGGGGGATCATACCCAAGACTGTGGGGCGTTTCATTGAGACCCACATTAAGGAGGGCAATTTTCGACTCTTAGAAGGAAAACTAAACGGTCGGCGAAGCCAGATAGTCCAGATAGAAAGGCAGGAAAATGCCGGCGTCCTTTCCATCCGGGCGGAAGTCAACAAAGGTGTTTTCGTAGTGGATAACAAGACGCCTGCTTTTCAGGACATAAGCGGCATAATGGAGTTAATAAACCGGCAGTTTTTGCTGAAAAATATGACGGGTCGTTTCGGTGCTTCGCCCTGCACGCTGGAAGGAGGCATTTCCGATTTTGCCCTGCCGCAGCCTGCTCACTACACCGCCGCAATGACGCTTCAGCCTGCCCGCGAGGAGATTCTGTGGCTATTGGGAAAGGAAAGATTCCGCAATCTCAGTTTCAACGGGGCTTCAACACTTTTCCTGTCCGGAACGGGTCCGGCGGAAAATTACCGGATCGGCGCCCGCTGGGATCTGACATCTGTTGCCTATGCTTACCCGGAGGTACTGAAAAAGCCGCAGGGAAAATCCAACCGGCTTGCCGCCGAAATAACCCTGAATAAAAATGCCGTCACCGTCTCTTCCTTTAATTACGATCTGCCGCCGGTGAAGGTAAGCGGATCAGCCGGATATCGCTTTGCCGGGAAAACCCCCCTGTCTCTGAATGTTCAGTCCAATGCATTTGACATCCGCGATGTTGTCTCGCTTCTGCCGGTTCTGCGGGCGTATGATCCGGCAGGAAACTGTTTGATCGACATCAAGGGCCGCGGGGATATCCAGGCTCCCGCTTCTTTTCAATGGAAGGGAAATGTGTCCCTGACCGATGTCTCCTGGCAACCGTCAGGCAATATCAAGCCGGTAAAAGGATTGACGGGAAAGGTTGTTTTCGGGGGCAACACAATGGAAACATCACAGTTTAACGCACGTATTGGCGACAGCGCCATCGCGGGGAAATGCCGGATGAATGATTTCCACAAATCGCAGCTTGACTGTCAATTTGCTGCCCCGCTATTCCGCTCCACAGATGTGGGATGGCAAAGCCCGGAAGGCGCCGTAAATTTCCAGGACGTAAAAGGACAAATTTTCATCGAAGACAATCATATCCGTGTGGATAAGCTATCGCTTAGGCTGGGAAAATCCGGTTTTAATTTGTTGGGGGATATCCGGGATTTTGCTGCGCCGAGGATCACGCTGGCTCTGCATTCGCCATATACCGATTCCGAAGATATTGCCCGTCTGCTGACCCTGAAGAATCCGCAACAAAAAGATGATTCCTCTTCCCGGGTGGAACTGATCGCCCATGTGGAGGCGGATGCCGGCAACTTTCAGGGCGTCGATTTCAATAAACTCAGCACCCGGTTGAAATATGCCGGGGGAATCCTGAATGTCGAAACATTGGAAGCCGGCTTCTTTGAGGGTAATCTCCAGGGAAAAGGCCAAGTGGATATTCGTCCTGACGGGCAGAATCGCTATCAGGCAAATTTCTCCCTTGATCGTATATCACTGGACAAGATCCAGGGTTTCCTGGAAATGGGAGACCGCACGGTTACCGGCAATCTCTCGCTGACGGGTGAAGTGACCGCCACCGGCCGTAACGGCGAAGATTTTAAAAAGACGGCAGCAGGGACATTTCAGATTCGGGCGGAAAAGGGAGTCCTGAAAAAGTTTTCCGTCCTTTCCAAGATATTCTCCCTCCTCAATGTTTTTCAATTGGCGAAGTTCCAACTGCCGGATATGGCCAAAGGCGGGATGCCCTATAATTCGATTACCGGCGCTGTGTCTCTCCGGGACGGCATCTTATCTTCGGAAAATTTCTTCATTGACAGCGATGCCATGCAGATTTCGGGCGTGGGCAAGATTGATTTGCTAAAGGAAGGGTTGGATAATATCGTCGGCGTTCACCCGCTGCATACCCTGGACCGCATAGTGGCGAAAATTCCTATCGCCGGGTGGCTTATTACCGACGAGAGAGGTCATCTGATTACTGTCCATTTCCAGGTCGACGGAACCTGGGATGACCCCCAGGTGACTCCCATACCGGCGCAGTCACTGGCCAAAGGAACAATGGATATCTTCCGGCGACTTTTTCAATTACCGGCAAAGCTCATAACGGATACGGGAGAAGTTCTCCTGGGACGCTAGGAATATTTAACCATTAAAATTAAATATTATGAAGGATGTTACAAGGTAATGCTCTTAACCGGCAGCAGGAAGGAAGAGACGCTGCATTTTTATGAGCAAGCCGGATTCCAGCGGGGAGTAAAAACCGGCTTTATCTCTTACCCGGAGAAAATTAATCAACCACCGCGCAGCAATCTGTAGAATTATGAAATAATCGTCATTATAACGCGGGCGAGTTCACGAGAATTAACGCTCGTCCCGCGTGAGTGGGATTAAATAATAAATTGGGGCACAATTGTTGTGCAGATAAATGATACGAAATATAGCTTAGGCAGACTTCACCCTGACCTCTCTCATGTTGTCGTGACGGGCACTAGGCGCTGGCTGCAACTCGATGAGCCTGAAGAGTTTAACCGGATATGGGACGCCGAGAGCAAACGATCACTCTCTGCTGGTGCTTTCATGAAAGAAACATTTCTGAAGCTCTCGGACGAAAAACGGTTCTTCATTCTGCATGCTGCCGCGGAGATTTTCGCCAGCGAAGGATATCACCATGCCTCGATATCCGACATCTGCAAAAATGCCGGCATTTCCAACGGCGCGCTGTACAAGTATTTCAATAACAAAGAGGACTTGTTTCTCTCCATTATCGACTTCGGCATCGACCTGGTCAAAGGCCTCTATCGGCAGTTCGCAACGAACAATCCAGTACTTCCTACGCTCAGCGCAATATTTACCGGGATCAGACGTATGTCCCTGGACATGGGCTTTGTCATATCCATCTACCTGGATATGGGTACCTGCGCCCTTAACAGCTTTGCAGAAAAAAAATCCGCCGACCTGGAAAAAATCGGGAGGGATTTTCTCACGGAACTTTTGACCAATGCCGCGTCGAGAGGGGAAATCAATAGTTCTGTGGATATCCGGTCAACGGTCTACCTTATCGATAATCTTATCATCCTTTATAGCTACTCTACCGTATCGGTGCATCATCGCCAGAGACTTCTTGCGTTCATGCATGAGAAAAACGATGTGCCCGAAAAGAAAAAAATCGCGTTTATGCTTGCGGCCATCAGCAGGATACTGCAGGTGAATATACAATAAATACGTATAAGGGGGCGGCTATGAAGAAGGTGCTGATTACCGGAGCCACGGGCTTTATCGGCGGGAACCTGGTTTTGGGGAACCTGGCTAAGGGCAACCGGGTGAGGGCAATGGTGCTTCCCGGCGACGCTGGTGCCCTGTCACTCAAGGGGCGGGGAGTGGAGGTGGTGCAAGGTGACGTGCGCGATTTTGAGTCGGTAAAAAAGGCCGTGGACGGCATGGAGATAGTGTTCCACTGTGCGGCCGTGGTTACGGATTGGGCGCCGAAGAGCCTCTTTCAGGAAGTAACGGTCAAAGGCGCGGAGAATATGTGCCGGGCGGCGAGCGCGGCCGGTGTCTCGCGGTTTGTAGATATAAGCACCTGCGATGTCTTCGGCATCATTGAAGACAAAGTCATGGATGAGAGCTTTCCGCTTTCCCCCTGGCAAGAGCCCTATCCCGATTATAAAATAAAATCGGAAAAAATCATGTGGCGATACCACCGGGAGCAGGGTCTCCCCGTAACTATGGTCTACCCCTGCTGGGCCTTCGGAGAGGGAGACCAGACTTTTGTGCCTCTCCTGGCCGACTCCATTATCAAAAAAGAACTTATCTTCTGGCGCCGGGACGCTCTGGTGTGGCCCACCTATATCGACAACCTGGTCGACCTCCTGCTGCTCATCTCAGAGGATCCGCGCGCCGTGGGTAACGGGTACTTAGTGCATGACGGGGAATCTACAACTCTGCAGGAATTCTGCGCTGAAATCGCGCGGGCACTCGGTGTTCCGCCCATCACCACGCATATCCCCTATAGCCTCGCCTACGCAGCGTCATGGATCATGGAACTCCTGTGGAAAGGGTTCGGGATTAAAAAAAGACCGCTTCTGACGACTTATACGGTGAAAAACCTGGGGTCGCGCTTTCGCTTCAGCATCGCCAAGGCACAGCGGGAACTGGGATGGAAACCAAAGATATCGTACAAGGAGGGGATGAGTGTGACTATGAAATGGCTGAAGACCCTGGACCTCAAGACGCTTAAACAAAAATGAGAGAGTCCTGAATACTCGGAAGCCGTTAAGGAGTTCATAACGAACATTGTCAGGAGGGTACACATGAAGGAATTCAATGGGAAAATAGTGTTTATCCCGGGAGGCTCCAGCGGTATCGGCCTTTCCGCAGCGAAGCTCCTGGCCTCGGAAGGGGCGCATGTCATGATCTTCGCCCGGAATAATAAGCGCCTCGAAGAGGCCGCCGCGGTGATTGGGCAAAGCAGGGAAAACAGCACACAGCGTGTCGGTTTCCTGCCGCTCGATGTTTCCGACAATGCAGCAGTGAAAAAAACCATGGCCCGGGCCGTCAGCGATTTCGGTGCGCCGGATCTGCTGATCAACTGCGCGGGCCGCGCCTATCCCCGGTATTTTGCAAACATATCCTATGAGCAATTCGATGAGACCATGCGCATCAACATGTATGGCATCTGGAACACATGTTCAGCGCTTGTTCCCTGCATGAAAGAGCATGGGGGCGTCATCGTCAACACCTCATCCATGGTCGGCTTTATCGGCGTTTTCGGTTATACCGACTACAGCGCGTCCAAGTTTGCCATCGTCGGCTTTTCCGAAACATTAAAGAGTGAGCTGAAACGATACGACATCCGGGTGCAGGTCCTATGTCCGCCCGATACGGATACGCCTGGTTTTGCGGAGGAAAACAAGACGAAGCCCGAGGAGACAAAAGCAATCTCCGCAAGTGCAAAACTAATGTCTCCGGACGATGTAGCCCGCGTCCTCCTTCGGAATATCCGCACGGGAACCTTCATGATCATCCCCAACCTGGATGGGAAGTTCACCTACATCATAAAGCGGCTCTTTCCCCGGCTGGCAGAATTCGTCATGGATATGAGCATACGGAAGGTCCAGAAGGGGAGGGGCCGATGAGAAAATCCCTGGAGGGATCGGTTGCCCTCATCACCGGTGCCGCGGGCGGAATCGGCACCGCAATTGCCCGGCTCTTTGACGAAAAAGGAATTAGCTGCGTGCTCTGCGACATCAATGAAAGCGGCCTTTCCGTCACGGCCGGCCTCCTGAAACAGCAGGCGTTGCGGGTCCGCTGCGATATTACCGATCGCGGCAACATACTGGAAACTATAGAAGAGGCCCGCCGGCATTATGGCCGGATCGATATTCTGGTCAACAATGCTGGGATCATCGTTCCGTCTCTCTTCGAGCACTCTACGTATGAGGACATGGACCGGCAAATTCTGATCAATCAGGTGGGGGCTATGAACTTCACCAGGGCCGTTATCGATCCTCTGAAGCAAAACGGCGGAGGGTATATCATCACGATATCGTCGCTGGCGGGGATTGTTCCCGAAACTTACAGCGCCGTCTACAGCGCCACCAAGTTTGCCCTCAGAGGGTTCAATCTCACCCTGAACATAGAGCTCAGGAAACACAATATTTTCGTGGGGACGGTTTTCCCCGATTCCATCGACACTCCCATGCTGCGCTACGAGGCGGAGCACGACGGATCGCCTCTGACCTTTCTGAGCAAGCCGCAAAAGCCGGAGGCCGTGGCCCGGGCGGTGTATCGCGCGATGACGGGGCGGAAGATCGAATCCTATGTGCCGTCATTTTCATCGACGCTGCCGAAGCTGCTTGCCTGCATTCCCTGGGCGATCCCGCCTATCTGGAGGATGCTGGAAAAAGAGGGGGAAAAAAAGAAGCAGGCCTATCAGAAAAAATTATAGAAGGAGGATGAACCATGAATGACGTACTTAGCGGCAATACCATTCCCGTGCTGAGCATCGTAACAGCGGTCGGGCTTGTGCTCTTCTGGATCGGATTTTTTACCATAGGCCTGGCGCCGGCTAATCCGCCGCCCTGCTACTTTGCCTATGAGCATTCCTTTCCGGTCCCCGACATCATCCTGGCCGTAGTGCTGCTTAGCGGTGGTATATTGAGTCTGACCGGCAGCGGGGCGCATGGGGCCACACTTCTTGTGGCCGGCGGCGGCGCGTTGGTTTTCCTGGGGATCTTGGACATTAGTTTCAACCTGCAGAATGGCATGTACAGCATCTCCCTCCTCGACATGATACTCAATGCCTTTATAAATCTCTGGTGCGTGCTTTTCGGGGCCGCGATTGTGGTGAAGATGATGTAGATTTGTAGATTTTGCGTGCTTTGCGGAAATTATTTCCGGTACTTAATGAATGTGACGGTTCTTATGCCGGTTGCGCGCCTTTTGCCTGCGCCGCCGGTTTCTTCGTCTCTGGTATTCGTTGATGAATTCTTTTGATGAAAGATATTTATCGGCAAAAGAAACGATAAATGATTCTTTATATTTGGGTGGAACCAGCGTCAGCGGCCACATATGTTTTCGAATAATATCCGCTTCAATTTCATTGATGGAAAAATATTTTCGGGCATTGGTAAGCGCAATGGCCGGATGCTGAAGTCCGTGAAATTTATTGCGGGGGAGATCAGGCACATCATGATTGCGCCAGTCATACAGAAAAAAATCATGAAGCAGAGCGCCGCGTGCGGCGGAACGGTAATCCAGTTTTAAAAATTTGCATATCCGGTAGGATAAATACGCAACTTCCTGCACGTGGACATAGATTGAAGAATTATGATGAAAGTATTCCTTGAGCTTCAGGAATTCTTCATGCTCCTCTATATCCCGGATTATCTGATAATATTCAGGTTCAAATGACTTTCTTCCCTGCATTTCCCTGATGATTTTATCCTGGATCGGTTTCAGGAAGGAGTTGAGCTTGTTCCTGATGTTACTGTTGATATTGTTATAGACATACCTGTTTAAATCCGGGAATGCGTTGCGCAGCCGCTGAAAAGACGTTAATATCTTTTCAATTTCCACGTTGTCCAGGTTCAGGTATTCGCTATAGAGATAAGCAATTCTCCTGCGAAAAGCGGAAAGCGATACCACGGAAAAGGAATAATCGACGGCAAAATAAATTAGAAATAATATGGCTGCGGTTTTGACGGAAGCAGCATCCGCCAGGCTGACCCTGCCTAGTGTTGCCGGATGAATAAACATCACGAAGATCAAGGCGAGTACTGTCCAGAGTAGGGAAAAAGGAAGGCATACCCGACCATGCAGATTCAGCCTATTTTCCGAATAATCCCAGAGTGTCAATTTAAATATTTTTTCCGCAAAAAAACCGACAAGATATTCCATGGCGGTGAGTACTGCACCCAGTAGGATAAAGCGGGGTATAAGATGCCAGCCGGATAAAATATATTCCAGAATTATTGCTGCGGCAGCGCCAAGACCATAAATGGGAATAAAAGGCCCGAACAAAAACCCGGCGTTGACAAATCGCCGTTGCGTTATGGAACGGTATATAATCTCGATCACCCAGCCCAGGAAGGCATAGAGCGCGAAAAGCACTATATAGTGAAATACACTTATACCGCTGTCAAATACGATGTATTTCATTGTATCATAATTATGTTAACCATCTTGCGGCCAGACATTCGGAAGCTGTCTGTCGGCGGATTAATGTTGACTGCTTGAGCCATTTTCCAGCGCCAGTTTCAGGACTTCCAGCATATCCCCGACAAAATGGAATTTTATTGCCTTCTGAACATTGACCGGAATGTCTTCCATGTCCTTGCGGTTCCAGTTGGGGAGAATAATGGTTTTAATACCGGCGCGGTAAGCTGCCAGTACTTTTTCTTTAATTCCGCCAACGGGCAAAACGGTTCCGCGCAGCGTAATTTCGCCGGTCATTGCTAAATCTTTTTTAACTTTACGGCCAGTCAACAGCGATGTCAACGCCGTGAGCATGGTTACTCCGGCGGACGGCCCGTCTTTAGGAATCGCCCCTGCCGGTACATGAATGTGGATATCCATGTTTTCATAAAAATCTTCCGCAACACCCAAAGCGACAGCATTACTGCGAATGAAGCTTAGCGCCGCAGTTGCCGATTCTTTCATCACAGCGCCCAGCTGGCCGGTCAGTGTCAGGCCGTTTTTCCCCTTCATGGCTGTTGCTTCGATGAACAGCATATCACCACCGGACGGAGTCCAGGCCAGTCCTATGGCAACACCGGGCCGGGCAATGCGTGAATCAATGTCGGTCACGATGCGGATCTGTCCCAGATATTTGGCAATATCTTTAACGGATATTGTTTTAGTTTTTGTCTCGCCTTCGGCGATCATGGATGCCACGCCGCGGCAAATATTGGCGATTTCGCGCTCCAGATTGCGTACCCCGGCCTCACGGGTGTAACCGGAGATTACGCTGTTTAGTGCTTTGGGCGTAATTCTTAACTGCGAGGCAGTCAACCCGTTTTCTGATAATTGCCGTGGAATCAGGTAACGCTCGGCGATTTTCATCTTTTCTTCCAGCGTGTAGCCGGGCAGTTCAATTACTTCCAGCCTGTCGAGCAGCGCCGGCGGTATTGTGTCCAGAATGTTGGCCGTCGTGATAAACATGACATGGGAAAGATCAAACGGCACATCCAGATAATGATCGGCAAATGTATTGTTTTGCTGCGGGTCCAGGACTTCCAGAAGCGCCGAAGATGGATCGCCCCGGTAATCGCTGCCGATTTTATCTATTTCGTCGAGCATAAAAACAGGATTGTTCGATTCCGCACGCCGCAGACTTTGAATGATGCGGCCGGGTAGAGCACCGATGTACGTACGGCGATGCCCACGTATTTCCGCTTCATCGCGCACGCCGCCTAAAGAAATGCGGACAAATTTGCGGTCCAGCGCCCGGGCAATGGAGTGTCCCAGCGATGTCTTGCCCGTTCCGGGAGGACCCACAAAGCATAAAATCGGTCCCTTGGAATCCGGCTTCAATTTCCGCACCGCCAGATATTCGATAATGCGCTTCTTCGCCTTGGTCAGGCCGTAATGATCCTCGTCCAGAATCTTTCGGGCTTTTTTAATATCGAGGTTGTCGGTTGTTCCTTCATTCCATGGCAGAGCGGTAATCCAATCCAGATAAGTGGAAGCTACCGTATATTCCGCAGACGACGGATGCATGCGGGCCAGGCGCTCCAATTCGCGGTTAGCTTCTTTTTCCGCCTCCGGCGGGAGTTTTCTGGCTGCAACTTTTTTGCGGTATTCTTCTATTTCTACGTTCGAGTCTTCCGACTCTCCCAACTCCTGCTGAATAGCCTTTAATTGCTGTCGCAAATAATAATCACGCTGGCTCTTGTCAATATCGTTCTTGACTTTTGTCTGGATTTTATTACCCAGTTCCAGAATTTCCATTTGGTGATTTACCAGTCGCGTTAATTCCCGCAGGCGCTCATTGTTGTCGGCAATATTCAATATCTTTTGTTTTTCTTCTATGGGCGCATTGATAATTGATGTGATCATATCCGCCAGAATGCCTGCTTCTTTAATGGATTTGGCCATTGGTCCGAATTCCGGTGGTAAAAACGGCGAGAGTTTCAGGATGCGGTCAAAAAGAACGAGCAGATTGGCAATCAGCGCTTCCGTTTCAATATTTTTGATTTCCTTATCTTCAAGAACTACAATGCGTGCCTGCAGATACGGTTTGTCGTTAATCAGTTCCACTATCTGATAACGGCTGATTCCCTGCAATAGTATTTGCGTCTTGTTTTCCGAAACTTTGGCCATTCTTACAATAGTGGCAGCAGTGCCGACAGTATGTAAATCTTCCAGCTTATATTGGTAATCAATGGTGTCGGGCTCTTTTTTTGCCATAATTAAGCCCATTAACCGGTCTTTAACCATAGAATCATCGATTAATTGGATTGAATTGGCGCCCATTATTTCCAGGGGGATCATCATTTTAGGAAATAACAGAACATTATGCAGCGGAAGAATGGGTATCACTTCCGGTATGGAAAAATTTTTATTTTCTTCAAAAAGATTTTGCTCAGTCATTAAATCCTCCGGTTTCTTTATCGAAAAGAAATTTGAACACGGTAGTTATTCAGTCGTCATGACGAGAATACGATGTGTTTTTTGATTCGGCAGCTTGTTGATCCTGATCATGAGGATTCCATCGGCATAAGAAGCCATAGCCGATTCCACATCCACGGCTGACGGTAAAATAATATTTCTTGCAAAATAACCGTGGGGGATCTCTGCCAGGCAATAACGTACATTTTTCACAACCGAAATAATTTTGCGCACTCCGGCGATTTTAATTTTCTTCCGGTTAAGCTCGATATGAAGTTCTTCCTTGTTTATGCCGGCAATATCAGCCAGAATAATAATTTCCTCCGGCGATTCATAGACATCGACGTGCGGCATCCAGATGCACTCATGTTGTCGAAATGCCGGGCTAACTAGATGAAAGACTTCATCAACGGCTTTTTGAAATTCCTCCTCAAAATTATTGTCAAACTTGATTTTAATGAAGTTCATCTTCCTCACCTATTAATTGGGATTGTGAAAATGTTTACAGCCATGTTACAAAATATATGTTCCATTGCCAATTTGTAAAGGTTTGCTCTGCTATATTAATATTTTTTTAAAGGAAGTGATATGAAAATATTAAATTATATTTATCGGAAGGCGAAAAATAAGACCGTGGTAGCAGGTATAATTGCCATAACGGTGTGTTGGACTTTAACCTTTCCGGTTCATGCGGAAAAGATCAGCTTAAAAGAATCAGCCCATCAACATATCATAAAGATAAAAACCGGTGATAATCTGGAGATTGCCCTGGAGGGTAATCCGACTACCGGCTATATTTGGGAAAAGGTGGAAGGTGACAACACAATATTATCCCCGCAAGGCGATTACAAATATACTCCGGCTAAACCGTTAGTTGGTTCCGGAGGTAAATTTATATTTACTTTTCTGGGAGCAGCCCCGGGGAAAACCAAGCTGCATCTCATTTACCACCGGACATTTGAAAAAAATGTCGCTCCCGTCAAATCATTTGAGGTAACGGTCATTGTTCAGTGAATTGATACATTGCATGCCACTTGCCGGCAAGTATCAATTGAAGAGCAAACTATCGTTATTTAACGGTAATTACAGGGCAGGAGGCTTCCAATATTACATGCTGGGCTGTTGAACCAAAAATAACTTTTTCCACCCGGGAGGTTTTGACAATTCCTACCACAATAAAATCAGCGTGAACATCATTGGCAAAACTAACGATATCTTCTCCCGGTTCGAGGCCGCGAACAAGTAAATGTTTCTCACAAATTATTCCTTCCGCTTCCAGTGTTTTCTTCGCAAATTCCAATCGGTTCTCTGCTTCATCAATGGCAACTGACTTCGAGGTATGCCCTCCGATAAGTGAAGTAACAATGTGTACCTTTGCGTTAATTTCTTTTGCAAATTTCTGTGTCACTCCCAGTGCTCTCTTCGATGAATCGGAACCATCAACGGCAAAAACTATATTCATTTTTTCCCTCCCTTTTCGAAACTCCGTAATGTCAAAATTTCTTTAATATTTTCATTGAAACATCTATATTATTAAGCTGTTATCAGAAGAAAGTTTCCCTCCCCCATGTGAGAGTTATCCATAGCCATGCCTGCGGCCCATCTAGAGCCAGGCAGGTACGGC
>JANYAY010000109.1 GCA_025361065.1 Deltaproteobacteria bacterium | reverse complement strand
TTTACTCCCGAACCAAATCCTATCTCTCTTTTCATTTATCCGTGCTAGTTTTCATAAAACTTTTGACACTACCTTAGTATGATTGTTAAATGGTTCAAGGCATGCTCTGCCCCTTAAAAAATTACATCCGCAGCTTGGTTTCCGGATTTACGCCTTCTCTCAGGAGAAGCACTTCAACCCTTCTGTTTTGCCTGCGTCCGTCTGTTATGTCATTGCCGGCTATGGGATATTTATCACCGTACCCCTTCGTCGTGATCCGTTCAGGATTGATCCCCTTGGCGACAAGCTTTGCTTTTACCGCTTGAGCCCGCCTCTGAGAAAGAGCGAGGTTGCTATTTTTCTTGCCGACGCTGTCGGTATATCCCTCCACCAACACATTGACACGCTCGTATTTATTCATAAATTCAACAAGCTTATCGACGTTGTCATCAGCCTTCGGCGACAGAGCGGCAGTCCCGGTGGCAAACAACACATCTCCTAATGTCACGATCACGCCCCGGTCAGTTTGCCTGATCATCAGTTTAGAAAGCTCTTGAATAAACAATTCGGTTTCTGCCTTTTCTTCTCCCGCTTTCTGTGCCTGCTGCTCGGCGTCCATCTTTTCTTTTTCCGTCTGTGCTAACGTAACAGCTCCAGCCGCAATCACCGTCTTTGATTCTGCCAACTCACGGGATTTAACAGCGACTTCTTTTTCCGCTTCCCGTGTTTGTGCTTCGGCATCTATTTTTTCATTTTCCGCTTTCCGCGTTTGTGCCTCGGCATTCATTTTTTCTTTTTCCGTTTGTGCCAACACCTCAGCCCCGGCTTCGGCTTCTTTCTGTGCCCCTTTCAACTCACGGGATTTGGCATCGACCTGCCTCTTTGTTTGCAAAACAAGCTGATCCTTTTCCCTGCTGCTGGCTTCTCTTCCTGCTTCTGCCATCTTCCCTTCTGTAACGGTTTTCGCAACTTGCGTTTTCCGCTCCGCCAGATAGGCCTGGTGGTCAATTTCTTTGTAGTCTGATGCCTGCTCCCCGGCTTTGATGGCATTAGCGGCTTCCATCAGCGGACCCTGGCCGTGGGTTGCCACATTTTGATCAGCCTCTGCCTGAGCGTGTGCTGTGCGGGCACGAGCTAAATGGTCTCTGGCCATCATCTCTTTCTGGGACGGTCCGCATCCGGCCATGAGGAAAACGATCAGCAGGAGTAAACCCAATCCTCTATTGATCAATCTAAATTTAGTACCAGTCATTTCTATTCCCTCCTTTTAAGGGGCATTATTTGGGCAGACGCTCAACTTCGTTGCGCAAAGTGTTAACATTCTCTCGACTCTTTTCGGTCGCTTTCTTCGATTTCTCCGATGTGGCCTTGACACGGGCATAGTCCGCATCAACCGAAGCCTCTTCTGCCAAACGAGTAGCTGTTTTGTAATTCTCATTGGCCAAAGCTGTCCTGGCCTGGGTCAGCTTGTCTTGAGCCACCGCCAGCTCCGCAGATGCGTCGATGCTGGCATTGCTCTCCTTGGCAATACTGACAGCCTTCTCACCTTCGGAAATTTTCGATGTTGCAGTCTCACGGGTAAATCTTGATGTTGCACACCCACTGGCTAGAAGTGATGTGAGAGCTATAACGACCATGATAAAGTACAGGTGCTGCATTTTTCTTTTCTTAATGTTCATATGCTGTTCCTTTCCGAGATTAATTTGATAAATATATTCTTTCCCCAACTATTATGCAGAATTGTGGAGTAACGCCCAATCAGGATTACACTGATTTACCTCTGCGCAATAGATGACTTAATTATCCTCCTTTCCTGCAGGATGAAAAACATTGTGAAAGACCATTTCATAGGGTTTCCTCAGAAGACTCAGCGTCCCCCGAAGCACCCGGAAACGACCGGATTTCATGTGGTTCTGGAGATTCTCCTCAGTATCCCATTCCTCGAGCAAAAAGAGTTCATTTTCGTCTTCCACACTCTGACAAAAGTCGCAGCGTTGGCATCCCTTATCTTTCCTTATGGAGCCGATCAGCGAATTAATTGTCTGAGTCAATTCCCTGCGCTTCTCCGCATTGACATTCATTCTTATAATTACGAGGATCATGAACCCTTCTATTGCAAATGGCCTGCCAACAGCTGGGAAAATGTTGAAGTTTATAATTACCATTTAATAACAGCAGCTTAGGTCAACAAAGGAGAGCAGTGATAAACAAGGGACGATTTGTTTGACCTCAATATTTAGTGGAACATCAGTATCCTGATGCTAAGTTTGGAGGGAGGGAAGGGCATAAAAACTGAATTAATGGTAGGATGTGCCGCTATTGTTCTGGAGGAGAGGACATTCCGGTCAGGTCTGATTTTTGCTGCTCTCGCAGAGCTCAATTATTCCGGGTATACCGAATGTTACTTCAGGGCAATCTTTTCATTGCGGATTCCATAATAATACGGTGTTTGTTCCGGTTCGTAAATCACCACTGCGGTTGCTGCCAGGCCGTGTTTTCTTCGCAGCCGATCAAACTCCGCTCTATCGCGATCGGCCTGCTTGCTCATAATAGCCTTTTCCTGCGCCCGTTTCATGTTGATGGCTTGAGGTGATGTATTGACGATTAAATTCACCGTAATAATTCCCATCACCAGAACTGCCCCGACAGCTAGCGGTGTCAATAGCAGTAAGAGATCTTTTATCAATGTAACTTTGTCGGAAAAACATTTTTTTCTCAAAGGCTTATTCCTTCCGGATGGACTTTTTTATATTTGCGGGCACGCGATGTCTCTTTCAGCCCGTCATAAATACTGACTTCCTGCTTAACACTTATTACCAGGAGGACTATCGCGGCGGCAATTAAAACATGGATAAATAAACCCATTGTATAGCCGGTTATCAGCCCCAAAAACCAAAGAATAACCAGCACAGCGGCAATTGTCCAAAGCATATCATTCTCCTTGACGAATTTGTTTACATCTTATCGGTCGGCAGCCTTGTGATGGCCTTCAGTTATGATGGCCTCGTAAAAAGTCCGTCACACCGGTGAAAACCGGTGTCCAGCTTTTGTAAGTCTTTAATATGTCTGGATTCCGGCTTTCGTAACCTGAAGGTCACAAGACCGGAATGACGATTCTGAGGCTTTTCCGACTTTTTTCGAGGTCGTCACTTATAAATCGGGTACTCTTTCCGGCATTTTCTGACGATTTTCCGTACGCATTTCCAACAAGTTGACTGTACCTTGTGCTTTGGGCTCAATCCCGGGTATATCGTTTTGGAAATAACCGGCAAACATGTTTTCAATGCGAACCTGAAGTTTTTGCCATTCTTGAACTGGCTTGTTTGGAGCCATATCTGTTTCTCCACAAGTAATAATCAACCACCTCGCAAGCCCGCTCACGAGGTATGAAATGAACGTCATTATATCGCGGCAAGCTCACGAGAATTAACGATCGTCCCATGTGAGCGGGATCAAAGACGGACCCGGACAAAAACAACCATCAGGATAAGCCGGCCGTGTTGGAAATATGTTTCGGGTACAATTTTTTAATACACTCCGGACAGATGCCATGGGTGAAAATTGCCTCGGAATGTTCGGAGATATATTGTTCTATCCTCTGCCAGTAACCTTCGTCATCGCGGATGTTCTTGCAGGAAGCGCAAATTGGCAACATCCCGCTTAACTTCTTGATTTTCTCCAGAGCATCTTCCAGTTCGCCGATCAGCTTCTCGCGCGCTTCTTCGGCGAGCCTGCGTCTGGTGATATCACGGATATTACACTGGATAACCTTCTCCCGGTTAACCGGGTAGACATTGCTGACGAACTCTACATTGATACTTCGTCCATCTTTGGTCCGCAGCGGTAAATCCTCGTAACGAATATACCCTTTGGTTTGTAATTCCTTAAAAGCCATCCTGTTTTCCCCGATGTCTTTGAACACACCGAGTTCCCAAAGCCTTTTCCCGATAATTTCGGCAGAGGAATAACCCAGAATATCGGTCAAAAATGGATTGACGTCGGTTATCTTTCCTGTCCTGGCATCGAGAATTAAGATTCCATCCTGAGCAGTTTCAAACAGACGCCTGTAACGCTCCTCGGAAGTTCTGAGGGCCTCAGCCTCCCGCCTGCGTTCCGCTGATTTACGTCTGTCTTGTGCTAACATGTACTATCCCCTTATCGTGCTTAGGTAAAAGTTACCCTATTTGGATCTTCCCTGTCTTTACTTAAGACAATCAGCAGGGCCATCGTTTTGTAACAGCACCTTTCGCTTTTGAGAAAAATCTTTATTCATTATACTGACCAAGAAAAAAACTCATATATTGCAAATGGCTTGCCAAACACTGAAAGCTTATGGGATTATCGAATAATCTTTGAATAACAATGACTTAGATTAATAGGTAAGAACAGCAGATAAGCAGGAAACGGTTCATTTGTATCAGCATTTGGTGGAACCTCACAATATTGAGGGGTACTTTGCGGACCGTCTTTATAGCAGCAATGACCTAATGAACAAAGTCGGCATCAGCCGCGCTGTCCTGCTCATAGCCAGCGCATCCACAGACGGGCTGCCGCTTCCTTGAAACGCAGCAGCAAGGAGCGTTTTTTCCAGTCCTGCAGCGTTATCGCCTTGGCCGACTCCAGATCTTTTTCGAACATGGCCTGCATCTTGTCGCCAAAATCCTGTCCCAGCATTACGGCATTTATCTCCTGGTTATTCAAAAAGCTGCGCCAGTCGAGGTTGGTGGATCCTACCGTAGACCATACGCCGTCTATCATCGCCGTCTTGGCATGCAGCAACGCATCCTCGTGTTCATAGATCCTGACGCCCGCGCTCAAAAGCTCATGATAGAATGAACGGGAGGCATAGAACACCATGTCGGAATCCGACTTGCCGGGCAGCAACAGCCGGACATCCGCGCCGCGCGCCACTGCATCCTTGAGTGCGGTCAGCATTTGTGGATCGGGGATGAAGTAGGCATTCGTGATGCAAACCTGGCTTTCCGCGCTGTTAATTGCCGATATCAAAGTGACATAGATCAGGCTGAAAGGATCATCAGGTGAACTGCCTATGGCCTGCACCACTTCCCTGCCTACGCTGGTGAGCTGTGGATAGTAGTGGCGGCCGTTTAGCGCATCTCCTTTCTGTTTTTTCCAGGTAGCCATGAACAGCCTCTGGAAATCGGCCACGACCGGACCTTCCATGCGCAGGTGCGTGTCCCGCCAGGACGGCTCGCCGCCTTTGTTGCCTGCGGAAGGCTTGCCTTTCTTGCTTCTGCCGGCAAACGAACCGCCCTGAGAACCGGAAGAATATACGCTGCTGATATTGATGCCGCCGACATAGGCTATTTTGCCGTCCACTACCAGCAGCTTCCGGTGGTCGCGTTCATTGAGTTCCCATCCCTTGCGCGCTTGGAGCGGGTTGATTGGATTGTATTCGAGGACGTTGGTTCCGGCATCGACCAGCGGTTGGAAAAATTTCTTGGGGGTCTTTGCAGAGCCCACACTGTCATAGATCAGGTTGACCTTTATACCTTGGCGCTGTTTCTGCAATAAGGCAGCAACGAAACGCTGACCGATTTCGTCTGGTTCCAGGATAAAGGTTTCCATGTTGATATGGTCTTTCGCTGTGTTGATTGCGGCGAACATGGAGTCATATGTTTGCGGGCCATCGACTAAAAGCTCAACTTTGTTGCCTGCCATAAGCGGGCTGCCGCCGATTTCTTCCATTAATGCCAGGTGGCGGTTGAAAATATTGGTGTCGTCGGCGCCGCGCTTGAGCACGGACAGCAGGGCTTTACTTTGCTGGTTGCTCAATGGTCCACGTGCATTTTCGATCCGGATAGGGCGGGAAGGACGCATGGCCATATCCGGATTGATTCTCGGCAGCGAGCCGCAGTTTGCCAGCAACAAAATGGCCAGCACAGCAAGTCCCGGGGCGAACCGGTTCAGCACCCTGTCCATAATTTCTCTTTTGCCAAATTGCAGCGCTGCCAGACAGACGCCTATACCCATATCTTCCTCACCATATAGACTATTTCTAATGGCCTTCATTCGGATGATGACCAGGATGAAAAAGGATACTACTGCAATTAGCCTGCCAAACATCGGAAATTATCGGAATTGTCCAATCATTATTTAATCCCGTTCACGCGGGACGAGCATTAATTCTCGTGATCTCGCTCGCGATATAATGACGTTTATTGCATACCTCGACAGCTTGCCGCGAGGTGGTTGATTAACAGGCAATTAGATCAGTATGTAAGGACAGCGGAAAAAAAGGAAATGGTTCGTCTGTCTCAGTATTTGGTGGAGGCTCAATATGTTGAGGGATAAAGCAGGGTAGGGACTGTCGTATCAGTGTTTGCTTTTTTGTTTATCATGCTTAAGGTATATTCAATATATAAGTTGAATTTGAGTATGATTAGCAGGAAGATAAACGAGGTTAGATAAAGAAGAAAATGAAGGACATGAAACTGGTTAAAAAATCAATGCATCCGCTTGCCCGGCCCATCCACTGGCTGGGAAGGTTAAATGCCAGGCGAAAAAATACGCAGGAAAATATGGATGCCGTTTTTGATCCGCAACCTGCTGATGGTTTGCACTTAAAAATTATGAGTTTCAATATTCGGCGGGGAACGAAATCAGACGGCAAGAATCACTGGATATTTCGCCGTAAACTGGTGCAGGAGGTTTTAACGCAATATCGACCGGATGTTTTGGGCCTGCAGGAAGCGCTGGATTTTCAAATGGACGAGATCAGCGCCATACTGCCCGGATATGCAAAGGTCGGCATTGGAAATATGAGCGGCGGTGAAGGCATGCACAATGCCATTTTTTATGATGCCGCACAGTTTGACCTGGCCCAGGAGGGGACATTCTGGTTTTCGGACACGCCCGCTGTCCCGGAATCCAGGGGATGGGGCAACATTATTCCCCGAATCTGTACCTGGGCGCGTCTGATTGAAAAAAAATCCGGTCAGGCTTTTTATTTTTATAATGCCCATCTGGACCACCTATCCCCGCAATCGCGGGAAAAAAGCGTTGTCTTTCTGATGCGGCATATCCGGACAAGATCCTTTTTAGATCCTTTTATCTTAGCCGGTGATTTTAATGCCCGGGAAAAAAGCGCGCCGATAAAATATTTAAAAGGAGTCCATTTGTTAAAAACAAAACCAAAGCTCAGGGTATTAAATCCGGAGCCTTTGATCGACACCTTCCGTGTGCGCTATCCCAATCTCCGCAAGGCGGGAACCTTTCACGGGTATCATAGATTTTTGTTCCGGCTCAAGATTGATTATATTTTTGTCCCCCCTTTCGTGACTGTTAATGATGCCAGAATCATTCAATTGCGCTGGAAAAAATGTTATCCGTCCGACCACTTTCCTCTTTATACGCAGATCTATTTGCCGAAGAGCAATTCCTGATGGAACGCGAACGCAAAAGATATTTTCCCGGACAG
Organism: Deltaproteobacteria bacterium; assembly: GCA_025361065.1. GTDB lineage: Bacteria > Desulfobacterota > Syntrophia > Syntrophales > Smithellaceae > MVRV01. The sequence continues at coordinate 6,343 of JANYAY010000109.1, read as the reverse complement.
TCGGGGTGCAGGCGGGATGACAGGGCAGGCACAACTAATTGTTCAAATTAGCTAAATTATTCGCCGCCGGCGATTTTTTGCGGCTGAATAATCCCTGCAATTTTCTGTTATAATCACTGGCGCGGTATTCTTTTAACCATTTTTTCGTTGTTGCCCCGGCGTATGTTTTGATAAACAGATTTCTCCATCTTCGTTTTATGTCTCTCCAGGTATTAAACAGCGGAACGGTAAAAATGGTTTGCATTTGCCCACCACTGTGCAGAACAGCTTGGCTGCTATGCTTTTCCAGCAAGTTGCGGATGAACCAGCGCAGATAAGATAGGACAAACTGGATGGGGAAACCGATAGTCGCCATATATGTCCAATTCAGCCAGTTGCCGTAATTTAATTTTCTGCTGATGAAATCTCCGAGGTATTTTTTTTTCATTAATATTTTAGGCATGTTTTGCAGGTCGCAGGCATCAAGTCCGTCCGGCCGGGGATCATAACACAAAAAAAGACCATCGTATTTGTCCCAGCCGGCGAGCGATAGAGGCAAAAGGCGTCCTTCCTGCGCCAGCCTTTTTCTCAGTTCGGAGCCGGGCAACGGTACGGCATTGAGCAATTGGATAGTGTCGATACCCGAGCTTTTAAAAAACTTTTTAAAATATTTTGCGCGCTGTTCAATAGTAATAAAAGGTGTTTCCTGTGAATTGCGGCGGGCGGGGTAGCCGAAAATAAACATGCCGTGTAGATAAAAGTAACCGGACAGCTTTTTAGATCGGGCAATTAATTTTTCGACAGTTACACCTTTGCGCATGGCGCGCAATTCTTCGTTGATCGGACTTTCATAACCAATGGCTAAAGTTGTCACGCCCGCCCAGTGCATCGCATCGAGCAATTCATCATTTTCCGCCGCTTCACTGCGCACCTGGACAATGATGTCGATTTTTTTGGAGAACTTTCGTTTGTAATCGCCGATCAGTCGGCACAACCGGGTAGCCTCGGCAGGATTCTGTGCAAAATTATCATCGGTGAAAAAGAATTGCCTGTATCCGAGGTCAGCGTACTTGATTACCTGCCGCAAAGCCGTTTCCACTGATGCGGCCTTATAGCGGCCGTATTGTTTATTGACCACGCAGAATTCACAATTCCAATTACAGCCGCGGCCTCTGTTGATGGGCACGGCGCTCCATCTTTTTTTGAGGAATTTAACCAGCGTCAAATCAGTTTCGGCCAATGCGTCCAAATCGGCAATGGGTTCGCGAGCGTGGGTGGAGACATATGCTCCGGTTTCATCAAGAAAACTGATGCCTCGGACGTTGGCCAATCCCGGCCGGTTCATGACTGCACTGCCATTTACCACTAATACCGTCAGCAATTCTTTGATGGTTTCTTCGCCTTCGCCATGCGCGACAATATCAATGCCGGATTGCAGTGCTTCTTGGGGCAGGGCATCGACATGGCTGCCGCCCGCAATGGTTATGGCGCCAAAACCCCGGTATTGCCGGGCTACAGTAAATAAACGGGGTATGGAATTGCTCATGCCGCCATAGAACAGCGCGAATTGCGCCGGCTGCCTTGCCTGTAAAAATGAATGATCCGGCAGGCCCAGGGAATCCTGCGGCCCGTTGTAATTATTTTCGTCTATGGCGTAAACTTCTTTGCAATCAGCGCGACGATCAATCTGACTGATCACGGATATAATTCCCACCGGCGGCATCTTTATCTTAGCGTATATATTATGCTGGGAATGTTTAGGATATTGGGGGATAATTCCGATTATGGTTAATTCTTTGGTCATATAAAAATCACTCTTCTTTAGTTTTGTTCTTCCTGCATTTTCTTATACAGATTTATGAATATCACACAATCAGGATTTCACTGATTTACAGCTGAGCAAAAAATTATTTAGTCCTCCCGATTCCCGCCGGATGGAAAATGGAATGGCAGGTGATCGCGCAATGACATCCATTCTCACGATTGCCGGGATCATGGAAATCACAGATGCAAATGGCCTGCCAAACGATGGGAAAAGCAGAAGTTTTAAATCATCCTTTAATAACGAGGCATTAGTGGTAAGGAGAGAACGGCAGGGAAGGGCTGACTCATCCGTTTGATCTCAATATTTGGTTAATCCCACCCAATATTGAGGGGAGAGAAAAAAAGGCAGAGCCAATCGACCCCGCCTTTCTATTCTAATGATAAATGCGTGTTTAGCTTTTGATTTTTTTCCTGAGTCCGGCCAATCCAACCAGACCAAATCCCAGAAGCATCATTGTAGCGGGTTCCGGAACAGACGGAATGGCAACTCCGGTCTGGACGAACGAGTTGGAGATTCCGTTAACAGAAGCTCCGTTAACCGTGAGGATATCCTCAATAAAAAGTATTTTATGGGGCGCAATCTCCCAGTCATTAGTATTGCCCGTGACCAGCCCACTGTTCCATAGTTCATTTCCGTCCACGTCTTTGACTATCTTCCGTAAAGTAGCTGGTATTCCATCACCGAAGGATTGATTGATGCCGAGCCCGACCGATGTTATAAAGGCGGCGCTGGAGGGGATGACGGAGATAGTGTAAAATATGTCGTAGACCTTACTATAATCGAATAACCCATTAAAGGTGACAGTGTGCACGTCATGGGGTGTGGGCATGGGAAAATACTGGGTCTTGATTATAGTACCGTTATCAGTAGAGTTGAACCACCCGTTAACGTCACTAAAGTTGCTATACATCTTGTCTTGCTGAATAAACGGCGTGGTCGGCAATCCGACAAATAAATCCTGAATATCCGTATTGCTGTCGGCGCCGGCCTGGCTCGCGAACGTCAAGACCAGCAACGTGCATAATGCAAACACAAACTTGCTCATAATTTTCTTCATAAATATATCCTCTCCTATATCATTAAAGTATTGTTAAATATGAAACTGAAACATCCTCTAATCGCTGTTGAAAACAAATATATTGCTAAAGCTATATCGTGGGCTTCAACAATATCTTTGGGACTTACTTGACGCCTCCTTTCTAAATAACTGAGATACCCCACCCACCTGGACAGGGGGCCGAATCGCTCCAATCATCAAAAATCTCCAATGAAGGTTACTGGAATAAATTAGACCCCTGCTGCACTTGCCGGGGATGTGCAATCGCCTGATCAAAAAAGCTGCGGCAATCTTTTACATCCCAAACGATTCCGTGCATGGCGACTCCCCATTTATAGGGTATGAACCAGGCAAAAGTTTCACAATCAGCCTTGACGCCATTACTTTTCAGACCGGTAAATTCGAATTTCATGGCTTTTGGTCCGGCGACGATTCCTTCTCTGTATTTTGCCGTGACTGGCCGGTGGCTCTCCGGTGCAATCAAACTCAAGGGAGCAAATTCCGGCTGGTATATTTCTTCCGGCTTGATGGCAAACAAATGTGCAAATTTCTCATTGACGAATTCATATTTTCTGTCGAAGATAATATAGATAGCTTCTTCCTTGTATGCCGCCGCCTGATGATAGCTGTTTATCTCCCGGCTGGAATCTTGTTTCATAAACAACCACTCTTTTTCTATCGCTTCGAGTTCCGACACCCTTTTTTCCAGTGCCCCCAATTCTGCGGTAAGCTGTTTGTTAGTCTTGTTCATGGGATTCATGTTACTCCTCTCACTATGTTTTGATTATTGACGATAGAGCAAGTATGGTGCCACTATATGGATCAGCTTATCTGATACAACCTCGTAAAAAGTCGGAAAAGCCTCAGCATCGTCATTCCGGTGAAAGCCGGAATCCAGATATATCAAAGACTAACGAAACGCTGGACACCGGTTTTCACCGGTGTGACGGACTTTTTACGAGACCATCACCTGATACATTTTAATTGTGTCGGTATTCATCTGATTAAATATGCGGATGCTCTGCAAGTAAGTGCAGTAAAAGGATTACTCGCTTTTTGCAGGGTTATGTGGGCGTCATCGCGGAGGGATTTTCATCTGTAAAGAAAATCAGGAGTATGAGGAATCGCCCTCAGGTATTCTTCGCTATTTGGTGGGAACATCAGGATGCTGATGGATGCTTTGAAGGAAGACGGCATAGCAAACATCCACCAGATTATATTAATGCGGCGACTAAATATATAAAATGTCATGCCAGAGTTGATCCGGCATCCAGTCTAGTCTTGGATTCCCGCTTTCGAGACTGTCGCAATCACCATTTCGTCATTCCGTACAAGCGAAGCGCGACGAAGAGCCTGCCCCGTACTCGATACGGGGGAATCCAGTATTTTCAGTAAGTTCTGGATACCGGCTTTCGCCGGTATGACTGCTTTTATAGCGCTTCTTGTATTGCAACACAGTCTCTTCGCGGGAATGACAACTTTAAGGTATATTGTTGCTGGAGTTATAATCCCGCTGCAGCGGGACGAGCGTTAATTCTCCGCAGCGAGCTCGCGAGGTGGTTGATTCAGCCCTACCAATCCTTTACAATCAAGCCGATACCGATGCGGTTGGTGTAATGGTTATAGTCGATGAGACTCTCGCCGTACCCCACGAAATACTGCACAAAGCCGTTGAGATGCTCAATTAAGGGGAAGATAAATTCGAGCTGCAGGGCGCCGCGGTTCTCGTCGGCGCGCAGGTTATTGCGAAACATTGCCGCAACGGCATAGTTCTGCCAATGATAGCCCAGGGTGATCTCCCCATACCCCACAAATGAGGTGATGTCCGGGTTGTCGTCCCGGTCCGCGCTTTCGGGGATGCGGTTCCAGGTTTTGATGACCACGTTGAACCCATCGCGCTCAAAGCCGAAGTTGGCTACGATCCGGTTCCAACTCCGGGACAAAGGCCCGCCCAGACCATCGGACTGGTGATTGAGGCCCACCTGGATGAAGCGGCTTTTTATAAGACCGAAGAGGTCCGTGTTGGTCCGGTAATTCAGGAGCATTTCCGGCTCGTAGTTGTTCTCGCGGAAAGGGGCGGACGCAGTGTGATAGATCTGCCAGAAAGAGAGCTGAGTATAGGCAAACCAGAGGTCTGTGTTTGTCCCCAGGATGCTTTCCCAAAGCTTCACCTTCAGGCTCAGCTGGAATTTGGCTTCGGCATCCTGGATATCAGCCTTCGCATCGACTGCTTCATAGATATCCTTGTTCTGCGTGAAATTGTAAGTATAGGGCAGCAGGTAATTTGTCCGGTGGGGCATAATGGCAAACCGTTTCCTCCTGGTCTCCGCGTCGAGTTGCCACTTTTTCGACAGATATCCCGGCTCCGGGAGCGGCGCAATCGGCTTAGCCGCTGTCTTCTCAGTATTCACCGGCTCTTTGGGCTTTAGCTCAGCCGCTTCATCATAGCAGCGCAGCCGTGCCGCCGAGTCGTCAATGGCGGCACAAGCAGCGAAACCAGTGCCCGCTTCGGCAGTCGCCGGCGAGGAGGACATTCCCAGTAGGCCCGCGATCAAAAAAACCGCGAGCAGCAGATGCTTAATCATTTGCTTATCACTCCAGTCGTTTTACTTCAGGATTTCTTGACCGAATAATCATACCACGGCCGCGAATTAAAAGCTTCCCGTATGATCTGAACTGCCGCCCCGGCATTGTAATGGGTTGTATTCAGGGTCAAATCATAGTTGACCGGATCAGTCAGGTCGGCATTGTAGTATTTCTTAATAAAGGCCTGGCGATCCTTCTCGGTTTTCATGATCCTTGTTTCCGCCTCTTTTTCCGTCACATTATAGGCATGCATGACATTGCTGATGCGGACATCCAAGGGCGCCACAATGAGCAACCGCAGACAAACATTGCTAGGCAGGATAAAACCTGCGCCTCTGCCGACGATAATGGCATGGCCGTGCGCCGCTATGGCGCCGACAACTTTTGTCAGATGGGCTAAATATTCATCCGACCAGAGATGAAACTTCTTTTGTCCGGCGCCGATCCAGTCATCCAGGATAGAACGATCCTGCTCATCGAGCGACGCAATCACGGATTCACCAACCTGCGAGCTTTTGGCCACTGCTCCCACAATTTCATTATCAAATAGATCCATATGCAAATCGTCCGCCAGGTGTTGAGCCAGCGTATTTGCCCCGCTGCCCGGCAACCGCGAGATGGTGATAACCGGACGGAGGGGGTTTTTATATTTCTTTTTCCTGTTTAGCTGCCACTTTTTGAGCTGGCCGGCGATAATTTGTTCTGTCCTTGCTTCCTGTGAGCGGATATTTTCCATACTGCCTCCTTAATAATTAATTCGTAATGTCAAAATTTCTTTAATATTTTCATTGAAACATCTATATTATTAAGCTGTTATCAGAAGAAAGTTTCCCTCCCCCATGTGAGAGTTATCCATAGCCATGCCTGCGGCCCATCTAGAGCCAGGCAGGTACGGC
>JANYAY010000067.1 GCA_025361065.1 Deltaproteobacteria bacterium | reverse complement strand
GCCCTTTTTACCGACATCGGATATAGCAATCTGTTTGGAAATGGAAATAAGCACTTGCCGTCCCTTGTGGTTAAGAAGGATGAGAGTTCTTTTTAGATTATATTCATAGTAGACGCCGGTCGTGAGGTCCGGAGTGATTCCGTCGCGTTCTAATCCGTGAATGATTACAGGCTTGCCATCCGGCGAGACCAATTTCCAACTGCCGGGCAATTTTTGTGATTCCCCCTTAAGACCGGTCCACAGGGAATAACGCAGAGAAGACGGGCTCGTGAGAACTGACGGGATTTGGCTGCTATAAGAGTATTGCAGGAAACTGGAGAAGTCGATCCTTGTATCGAATTCATAATAGGCTCCGGTGGCTTTCTGAATTATCGGGAGATCGGCTTCTTTAGTCGGCTTAGGTCCGAGAACATAATCCACAAGGGTAGCAATGGCCTGGGCATCAAGACCGGCTTTGGGATCAGCACAGAGCTGAACAAGTTTCATTGCCGCAGCGGGGATAGGGCTGGTACTGTCCGAGAGAGAAACGGCCAAAGCTGGTTGACGTTGAAATATTGTCAGCAGTAAAATCATCAAAGCTATCGATAGCCAGCGGATAACCTGATACGCTGACCACCTGAAGGTGACGCGAGGTGACGCGAGGTGACGCGAGGTGGCGCGAGGGCACACGAGGTCACGAGAGCCAGAGGCTGGGTTTGTTATCCTTTTTTTCATCATATACTTTCCCGTTTCTTATTTTCATTGTTTGCTTAAACCTTATAAATATTTATCACCGTTGTAAAGGCCCTATGTCGTCTTGAGAGTGTAGCCATCCCTGTCTGCTCTTTTATCTTGTTCAGCGTCCGTTGGCGGCGCGCCACTCGACAGCGCCGAACCGGGCGTCGCCAAGCCATGTGTAAACGAGGCTGACGGTTCCCACCGTCTGATGAGATTCGGACCGGTCGGGATAGCGCTGCTCCCGGATGGACGCGATGTATTGAATCCCGAGGGCGTGACGGTCGTAAATGCGAACGGTGAATCCCATGTTCAGGTGATCGACGGACTCCGTTCTCTCCTTGTCATCGCCACCCATGCCCGTCAAATGATACGTGCGTCCTGTAAAGTCAACCATGGCCCGATCACCAAGGATAAGGCGGAGTGCGAGGAGCCCCTGCGGTGCGACACCGTAGTGGTAGTTGCATTGACGCACCTCGGTGACATTACCGGTCGCGGCGTAACCGATACCCCCGAGGACCGAGCCTTGGAGCGCCACCGCCTGGGAGATCCACCACTGAAAAGTAGTGCCGAGAGAGACGGAAGTGCTGGCAACAGGGAAGATGTGCGGCGATATATAGTCATAGCCACCGTAGAGACCCCATATTCCGCGATAGGAATTGCCGACGGCATAGTCCGATCCGAGGAGAAGGCCACGGATCATAATGCTGTCTAAAGGGTAATCCGTGTTGCCGCGGCCCGTGAATTCCAGATGGAAATAGTCGAAAGGACGCTTGTAGCTATAGCCAGTCTTTCCGGGGAGGCCCTAGGCCATCGAGAAATCCATGATCGCCTCGTACCGCTTGATGGTGCCCGAGCCGTCCTGGTCGTCCTGGTCCGAATTCAGACCTGCACCGAGCTGCAGAAACCAGAAGGTGGCCGGATGATGGCTGGGAAACACTGGCTTGAACCGGTCTCCAAAGGCTAAGCGGTTGATCCCCGTGGGAGGTGAAAGTATCGTTGCGCCCAACTCGCATAGGATGCCGGGTTTCTCACCATCGCCCTCGAGTACCAGGCCGGCCATCCGGAAAAGCGCCTCCCCTAGGAAACTCCCGCCAGTGCCGGTGGCAATCTGGTCATTGATGGAGGGGTGTGTGGTCTCCCCGCCCATTTCCCACAGAAAGCTGCCCACGTTGGCGTAAAAGAGCGATTCCCAGTAATTGAGGCCTGCGGATCGCGCGAATCCATGGTGCATGGATCCCTGATACGGATGGGCAAACTGGTTTGTGGAAAAGGTGTCATGATCGACACCCCAGGGTCCGTGGACGAGATGGTCCCAGAAAGTTGACAGGTTCGTGTCGTACACTTTTTTCCCATCCTCTACTTCGTTGGGGTAAGCAAGCCGGTCGTACATGTTGAGGAGAAACAGGAAGGCCGGGATTTCCAGAGCTGGGATGAGGTAACTCTTGCCGGCGCCCGTCTCCCAGGACAAGACCTTTGCCGCCTGCACGGGCTTTTCCTTCAACCACGCATCTCCGTCCATTGAGATATTGACGGTCCGGTTCGGGGTCATATCGGAGGGCTCAATGCCGGCAGGTGACGTCATATTGGCATATCCGGGTCTCGATGCCAGGAAGATGTAATTTCGCGGGGATGAGATACTCACTTTATCGTTGTGCAATGCATCAGGATTACCTGTTCCTGCCACCGTATTGGTACTAAGATCTTTTCCCATGACGATACTTCCGTCAATGCCCTGGCGGGCAGAGAGATCCTTGATGGAATCCGGGATGCCTGCTTCCTGTTCAAAGGCCCAGCTATTTAAAGCGATTACAAAAATACCCACATGGAGCATCGCAAGAATCGCTTTGAATGTTTTTCTTGCGTGTTGAATGGTTTTTCCCTTCTTTCCATCTATTAGATACAATAAGCGGAATATAAGACCCAAGTTTCGGAAACTCCAGTGCGCTGAAACTTGCAGGTCGAATGAATGAAACGCAAATATTACAAACGTAGTACCGTAATATTGCCAGTTGAATTCATCCCGCATACACAGAGGAATAATACCCTGAAGCTTGCTTTGGGTTTTATG
>JANYAY010000039.1 GCA_025361065.1 Deltaproteobacteria bacterium | reverse complement strand
GTGTCGTCTTCATCAATACGTTCATAATGATATTTAAATGCTATGGAAGTTTTTTCCGATTTTCCGTACCCCCGGAAAAATGGCGCCGCAACATGGTCAAGCACTATCCTGATGGTACCGAAGTAGACCAGCTTTCCTTGGCCAATCATAGCTATTTGATAGGCATCAGGATTCATGCATGAACTATAAGAATTTCAGCCTTGTGTGCCAATGAAATAGCTAAAGTGGAGGCCTATAATGAGAATGCTTCCCAATGGGTATTTATGGGACAACATTCCCGGTGAATATTTAAATATATTCTCAAATGTCTACTATAAGGCGACATTTTAGATGCAATTCAAATAAATTGTTGTTTTATGTTTATTATTTTGCTAAAATGCCCACCATGAGTTCACATAATGGATCGAAAATAAATAAATTAATATCGGAATGGCCTAAAGGTACCGTTTCGACGGTAAAGTATCTTCAGTCCCGCGGCTTCAGCCGTAACCTGCTCAATAAATATAAGAACAGTAGATGGCTTGCTCCCCTTGGCCATGGCGCATATACTCTTTTCAACGACAGGGTGGAATGGATGGGGGCTCTTTATCCACTCCAGGCGCAACTTGATCTTGACCTACATGCCGGCGGGAAGACGGCCCTTGAACTGAAAGGATACGCTCACTATCTGACCGATAAGATAAAAACTGTTTTCCTTTACGGGCACCCAGCGACCAAATTGCCGACCTGGTTTAAGAAACACGACTGGGGCGTCGAAATTATATACGCGATGACCAACCTGTTTCCCAATGGATACAATGAAGGCTTAAGCGAATATCAGGAAAGGGATTATACGGTAAAGATATCGACCCCTGAACGGGCGGCGATGGAAATGCTCTATCATGTGCCCGGCAAAGTAAGTTTTGAAGAGGCTTTGTTAGTCATGGAAAACCTCAGCAGTCTCCGTCCTTCGCTGGTTCAGAACCTCCTTCTGAACTGTAATTCCGTCAAGGTCCGAAGGCTCTTCATGTATATAGCGGAAAAGCATGCGTATCCATGGGTGGAACAGGTCGATACTTCGAAAGTCGCTTTTGGACAAGGAAACAGAAGCATCGTTGTGCACGGAGCACTGGACAAGAAATATAAAATAACTGTCCCTCGGAGCAGTGTGGAGGAACCGACTTGAGAGAGGGCGTCTATTATAAACAGGCCGAGTTGCTGCTGAGGATATTGCCGATAATAAATACGGAGGTTGATTTTGCGTTGAAGGGAGGTACGGCGATCAACTTTTTCGTTCGTGATATGCCACGGCTTTCGGTCGACATCGATCTGACTTACCTCCCGATGAATGAACGCGAAGCAGCCCTTGAAGGCATAAGTAAGTCCTTGCTCGCCATATCCGGGAAGATTCGGAAGATGTTTCCGGACAGTCAGATATCCTCGAAGAAGATTCGTCTTTCTGATTCGTTGAGTGGTTTGATTGTCCGGAGGGGCGATGCAACTATCAAAATAGAACCCAACCTTATCTTGCGGGGTTTCATTTTTACTCCGCAGGTCAGAAGTCTCTCCAAGAAAGCGCAAGATATGTTTGAAACCGCAGTCAGCATGAAGATACTCTCTGAGGCTGAACTTTACGGAGGCAAAATTTGCGCCGCCTTGGACAGGCAGCATCCCAGAGACCTGTTTGATGTTAAGCTTCTTCTGGATAGCGATGGATTCAACGAGCAAACGAGAAAGGCCTTCATTGTCCACCTTATCAGCCACCCTCGGCCCATGGTAGAACTATTGAATCCCAACTTTGTTGATATCAGGGAGATCTATGAAAAAGACTTAAAGGATATGATGCTGGAAAAGGTTGAATATGAGGAACTCGTTGAAACAAGAAATCGACTGGTCCAGGTGATCATAAATTCCTTGACGCCGGAGGAAAAGAATTTTGTTCTTTCCGTGAAGCGTGGCGAACCGGCATGGGGTCTGCTTGGGCTGAATGGAGTTGAAAATTTACCGGCCGTCAAATGGAAAATCCTCAACATTAAGAATATGCATCCGACGAAACACAAGAAGGCTTTCGAAAAGTTGAGGGCCTTCTTTGATCTGTAATATCTAAATAAAATAAATATCTTATTTACTGCGTCTTTCAGTCCCTTCCCGGCTTTGAATCCGGTTCATGAAAAAATTACGGTGCTCCCACTACAAAATATCGGCGGCTTGAAGTTTTCTAAAAAGACAAAAGAGATAGCATAATGCTCAAGGTTGCAAAATACTCCTTGAAGCGCCGCCTGCCGCCGGAGTTAAAAGACAAACTGCCCGATCCCAAAAAGCTGGGAAAACAGATCATGCAGGAACTGGGTGGGATGAATATCAGCAGCCCTGACAAGTAATAGAGTGCTCAACTAATTTGGACGGAAATCCAGAGGCAGACGGAAGCTGTCATTCCCGCGCAGGAGACTGTGCCGCAATTACTTTTTGGTCATTCCGGGTAAGCGAAGCACGACGAAGAGCCTGCCCCGTATACGATACGGGGGAATCCAGTATTATCAGTATGCTCTGGATGCCGATTCGCGTGCCCTTTAGGGTATTCATCGGCATGACGCTATTGATGGCACTTTTTCTATTACAACACAGTCTCGCAGGTTTGAATCTATTGTTGTTAAAGACTTCCTGGATTCCGGGTCAAGCCCGTAATAAAGAAAATAGAGTTTTTCAAAGATGGCGCATGGCGGATAAATGGTTAAGCTCAATTTGACGGACGAAGCCAAAGCCGGTTTGATCGAGGCAATCAATAAGGGCGTGGAGCCCAAACCCGATTTGTTGCCCAAGCTTTTTCCGGGCATGGCCGAAAAGTTTGACGTGCAGGCGCTGGACCGTGCCAAGATATGTACGTCACGCCCCGCGCGGGCTTGTGGATTGAATCATATGCCATTCAACTGGCTCTGCAAGTGATTATCTCCCGGCAGTAATGTAATATATGTCGGCCTGGCCGAAGACGGGATCCGTATGATTTTGTCTTTATAGGTTGAGTAAGCT
>JANYAY010000037.1 GCA_025361065.1 Deltaproteobacteria bacterium | reverse complement strand
GCTGGCGGCGGAGCCGGAGCCGGGGCGGACTCGGCAACTTTAGCCTTCTGTGCACCGCCAAAAGCAAAATTTATTCCGACTGTATAGAGCAAATCGTTATACCGGTCATTGAGCGGAAGAACGTGGCGGACATCGGCCCTTAGAGCCAGAAAATCCGTCAGAAAAAACTTGAGACCCGCGCCGTAATCAAAGGTAAGTTTATTTCTATCTTCTATTCCAAAGGAGTTACTGTAACGGCTCCCTCCGACACCCACTGCCAGGAAAGGAACAAGACGGCTCTCCGGCATAAAGTGATAAAGACCTTCAATCCCTAAGCCATATAATTTTACATCAGGGTTACCGGCTACTACCTTACTTTCCGAGGGGATATAGTTAAAGAATCCTTCGACACCCCAATTTTTTGTAAAATTATAACCGCCGCGCAAACCAATAACCGGAGCGTTCTTCAAATCTTCGTTGCCTTCAAAGACGTAACCACCAAGGAACGGTGTGACCGAAAACGATCCTGCTCTTACTTGTGCATTTCCCGCTGTAACAAAAGTCAGCAGCGTCATGACGACAAAAAGCATAGCAAATTTTTTCATGATATTCTCCTTTATGTCTTTGTTGAAAATAGAAAAATGATAATTTACCAAAGATAACTGCTTTGTGTATCTGTATGTTCTTTTTTCACTTATAAAAATTATTATAACCAACCGGTCTTGTATGTCAATCGAAGATTTGTCACCAAAGATGATTTGCCATTTTAATAAACACGACTGTCCTTTATGTAAGTTCTTGTTTTTTAATTATGTTTGTATCCAGACGATACCAAGCCATACTGCGGCATTCACCCAATACTTTTTTCCAGGTTACTGGCCCGAACGCCAATCAACCGGACTCTTTTATTGAGATCAATTCGTTTCAGACAGGCAAATGCGGCCTTGCGCAGATATTCTTCGGAATCAGTATAATCGTCTATCGTTTTGGCCCGGGTCAGTGTCTGAAAATCACTGAATCTGATTTTGACGGTAATCGTTTTGGTCCTGTGTCCTCCATCGTGCAGATCATTGACAACTTCCTTTGTCAGTGCCGCCAGAGTTCTGGCGATAACCTGCCAGTCTTTTACGTCTTTCTGAAAAGTGGTCTCGCGACTGACTGATTTTGCTTCCCAGTGGGTAATCAGCGGGCTTTCATTAATCCCTCTGGCGGAATCATAAAGGTATTGACCATAAGAATGGCCAAAATATTCCAGTAACTTTTCGAGTGTCAGGCAAGCCAATTGTCCGATGGTCTCAATACCAATATTTTTCAGATAGCTTTCGGTTTTCGGCCCTATTCCATATAATTTTCTCGCTGGCAGCGGCCAGAGCCGGCTTTCAATATCTTCTTCATTCAGGATGGTCAGGCCATCCGGTTTTTGCATGTCCGAGGCAATTTTAGCCAAAAGCTTGTTTGCCGCTACACCGGCAGAGCAGGTTAATCCTGTTTTCTCTTTAATGCCGGCTTTGATCCGAGCAATAATATTTTCGGATGTATCCGCCAGTTCCGATATATCCAGGTAAACTTCATCAATACCGATATCCTCGATAATCGGTGTGATGGACAAAAGTGTAGATTTAAACTGCCTGGATGCAGTGACATAAGCTTCATAATCCACGGGGAGGAAAACAGCCTGAGGACAAAGCTTATATGCGATCATCATCGGCATGGCTGAGTGGATACCGAATTTTCTGGCTTCATAATTAGCGGTGGAAACAACACCCCTTTTAGTTGGATCACCCCTGCCTCCGATAACAACCGGCGAACCTCGTAGCTCCGGCTTGCGCTGTTCCTCCACAGCAGCGAAAAAAGCATCCATATCAATGTGAATTATTCTTCTTTTTGCGGGCTTGTTTGCGGGCATCATTTTTATTTCTCTTCGCTGCTTAATTTCCCGAGATTATAACACATCCCAATCGAAGATGATATTCAAGCAACGAGATGAATAATACAACCATCTGATAAACTTATGGTCACACAGGGTGGCACGAGGTTATGCGCTCGGATTCATTTAGATAACTGAAAGACAGGCAGCCAACGCTTGAGCAAGAAGGACAATACATCTGTGTTAAAATAATATTAGTCTGATTCTTGACATCACAAAAAAACAGGGATGTCGGGGGTTTTCTCCTCAATCCCTGTTTTTTGGATAAAACTGTTAAAAGCATTTACTGTTTGGGTTTGCCTGCCCCTTGAATTTTCATTTCGAATTTCTGATGGCAACTCAGGCAATAAACCTTGGATTCGCCGTGCGCTTTGTGACAGACA
>JANYAY010000028.1 GCA_025361065.1 Deltaproteobacteria bacterium | reverse complement strand
CAAGCCGGGCCCGCTGCGGCGCCCCTCGCGCCATCCGTGGAATCGCTCCTGCGCGATGGTCTTTCTGAACATGAAATGGCTTTTTAAGGAATTTTACAAACATCGGCCGGTTTTTACCGCCGTAATTACGGCATCGTTTTTCATTCAGTTATTCGGCATGGTAACTCCTCTTTTTATTCAGGTAATAATTGACAAAGTTCTGGCGCACCATGCGCTCACTACACTGGAAGTGGTGGCCGGAGCTTTCATGATTATTCTTGTTTTCGATACAATCATGAATCTGATGCGCAACTATCTTCTTTATCATACCGCCAATAAGGTGGATGCCAGCCTCGGCGCTAAGGTTTACCGGCATCTGCTGTCTTTGCCTTTCCGCTATTTCGAAACCAGGAAAGTCGGCAATATTATTGCCCGGGTCCGCGAGCTGGAAAATTTGCGGCAGTTCATGACAAATATCTCGCTGACAGTGTTGCTCGATACCGTGTTTTCAGTCGTCTTCATCGCCATTATGGCGCTTTACAGCGGCTATCTGACTTTGATCGTTTTATGTTTCGTACTGGCGATAGCCGTAATATCATTTGTGGCTACCCCGATGATTAAAACGCGGCTCGATGAAAAATTTCAGAAAGGCGCAGCTAACTATTCATTTCTGGTGGAATCCATAACCGGCATCCAAACGGTGAAGTCATTGGCTATTGAAGGGAAAATGATTAAGGATTGGGAAAAGAGCCTGGGCGATTATATTCTGTCGGCATTCAAACTTTCCAATCTGGGGAACGTGGCGGTAACGTCTTCACAGGCGCTGCAAAAGATTATGACTCTGGCTGTAATTTATTTCGGCGTAAGCCTTGTCTTTAATAAAAGCATGAGTGTGGGGCAGCTCATTGCTTTTCAGATGTTCGCCTCGCAATTGAGCGGCCCTATTTTACGTCTGGTGCACATGTGGCAGGACTTTCAACAGGCCAAACTATCTCTCGATAGAATCGGCGATATCATCAACACCCAGCCCGAAGTTGCCGGCGGTGCAATTGCCATCAAACAACTCAGTGGTAATATTGTTGCCGAGAATATATCTTTTCGCTATGCGCCGGACAGTCCTCTGGTTCTCGATGGCGTGAGTTTTAAAATAGATGCGGGCATGATGGTGGGCATTGTTGGCCGGAGTGGTTCGGGAAAAAGTACCATCGCCAAACTGGTGCAAAGGCTGTATCTGCCGGCAGAAGGCACCATTGCCATTGACGGCGTGGATATCCGGCATATGGACCCGCTATTTTTGCGCTACCGCACCGGCATCGTTTTACAGGAATGTTTCCTTTTCAGCGGCACAATCCGCGATAACATCGCCATGGCGGCGCCTGATGCCAATATGGAACGGATTATCCAGGTGGCGCGTATTGCCGGGGCGCATGATTTTATTTCCGAAATGCCGCTCGGTTACGATACTTACGTTGAAGAAAGAGGATCATCATTATCCGGCGGCCAGAAGCAGAGAATAGCTATTGCCCGCGCCCTGATCATGAATCCTAATATTTTGATTTTTGACGAAGCAACCAGCGCGCTGGATTACGAATCGGAAAAAGTCATTCAGCAGAACCTCAATCTGATTCGCAAAGGCCGAACAGTAATCTTCATTGCCCACAGGATGGCGGTGATGCGTGATTGCGATCTGGTCATTGTTATTGATAAGGGTAAAATCGTGGAGACGGGCACGCACGCGTCGCTGATGCAGCAAAACGGACTTTATGCCTATCTTTATAAACAACAGGAGGAGAATCGTCTGCGATGAGTAATAACGACTACCATGATTTTAAGCCGATAATTGCCGAGATTGAAGAGCGGCCGGTCAATCCACTGGGGATGTATTTTTTATGGACAATTATCGCCCTCATGCTGGTGACTGTCCTGGGATTGATATTTGTGAAAATTGATGTGGTTGTTTCCGCGCGCGGTAAGATCATTCCCGTCGGAGATGTCAAAGTGTTACAGCCACTGGAAACCGGAGTCATTACAAAGATTCATGTAAAGGAAGGCGATTTTGTCA
Organism: Deltaproteobacteria bacterium; assembly: GCA_025361065.1. GTDB lineage: Bacteria > Desulfobacterota > Syntrophia > Syntrophales > Smithellaceae > MVRV01. Next base: position 2,609 of record JANYAY010000028.1, on the reverse strand, counting down.
GGAAAGGCGCAATACTTTTAGAAATTGACCCTTCCATAGATACGGCTGATCTGGAAGGCAAAGAACTAAACCTGAACTATTCGCAGTTATCGCTGGATAGAATCAATGCCGTTTTGGCGGAAAAAGAATTTACTCCCCGCAAGCGTGGCCATTCACGGGAAGTTATTCAGGCGCAGACTGCCCATTATCAGGCGCAAAGACAGGTTTATAATTCCACGTTGAAGGAAAAAGAAAACGAATATCGGGAAGCACAAAGCGCCTGGAAGTCCCTGAAAGAAGAAATTGTTACTACCAATAAAGTTCTGGCTATTACGATCGAGGATGAAGGAAGACAGAAAGCACTCGTGGAAATCGGCGCACTGGCTGATAACCGTTATCGGGATAAAATTAAAGATAGGATGAATCTGGAGCGCGAACGCGATTCCAAATCAGGCCAGGCCGAGCAATTGGCAACGAAGATGGAAAGGATCAAGGACGAAATAGCCACATTCAAAAGCAACTTTCGGGAGAAGCTGCTTGCCGACTATTCCACAAATGTGCAAGGGCGAAACACACTGGAAGCGGAAGTCAGCAGCTTGAAATTCAAGCAGGGCAAAAGATTTATCATTGCACCGGTAACAGGCTTTGTTCATTTGCTGCCGGTGAAAACAATCGGCGGTGTGGTCACCACTGCTCAACCGGTTGTCGGTATCGTTCCCGAAGGCACTCCATTGGAAGTCAACGCCGTCGTGATGAATAAAGACATCGGCTATGTCCAGGAAGGCCAAGTCTGCGTAATAAAAGTAGATACCTTCGATTTTCAGAAATATGGAACAATAGAGGGCAAAGTGGAAGTCGTGAATCCTTACAGTATGGAAGAAAAGGACACCAAAGAGAAAAACAAAGATGTGGAAAGCGAATCCGGCGGCTATCTCGTGCGAGTAAAAATGAATACGGAGACGCTCAAAACAAAATCCGGAGATATTTATAAAGTCAAGCCGGGTATGACGGTGATGGCCGAAGTAAATGTCGGGAAACGCAGAGTCATTGAGTTTTTTCTTTTCCCGATTATCCGCTATCTGGATGAAGGGCTGAAGGTGAGATGATGCCATTTAGCGCTAATCAGCTGAAATCTTATGGACCTATTATACCGATTCCGGCAGTTCGAGGAGGAATCTCCACGCCGGAACAACCTCAATAGTTACGTTGGCGCTGTGCTGGACGCATTAGATCTTTTTCTGGTTGGTGTTGCTGTGTGAGGCGATGCGCCGAAATTCCCCGCACTGAACGGAAATAGGCATCCTCAAACCACGTGAGATAATCCGACATGGTGGATTTGGGGGCTTTGTGGCTCAGAGGTTTGAGATAACCATTACTGTTTTGACAATATTGACTTGGTGTTAATGTGGTTGCTGGATAAATAGTGTAAAACTATTTCCGCAAACATCAAGAGTGACAGAGAACAATTATATGGTCTGTACGAACCGAGGCGTTGCTCTGGCTGCTGAAGCTGTTTAAATTTAAGACCGACCAGTGCCGGGTAATAAAGGCAACCTGGATGAGGCAATTGAGAATTTCCCTAGAGCTGTTTATCTGAACTGAATCCGGATTATGATGACGCCCGCCGGGCGCTGAAATTGGCATTGGAGATTGAACAAAAGTAAAATAGGTAGCCCTTAATTGGCGGCCGTTTTCAGTTCGGCAATCGCCTTAATATAATCAGAGTTGCTGAAGATTGAATTTCCGGCAACCATTATCCGGGCTCCAGCCCGGGCAATGTCGGCGATATTCTTTAAATTCACTCCACCATCCACTTCCAATAAAGGTTTATCGGGTAAAGCACTCAATAACTGGCTGGCCCGGGCAATTTTCGGTAATGTGGTTTTTATAAACTGTTGTCCGCCAAAGCCCGGATTAACGGTCATAATCAACAAAAGATCAATGTCGGGCAGAATTTCTTCGATCTGGGTCAGTGGTGTCGCCGGATTCAACGATACTCCGGCTTTCTTGCCGTATTTTTTGATCAGATCAACAGTGCGATGGAGATGATTGGCCGCTTCCACGTGGATGGTGATGATATCGGCACCGGCTGCAGCAAAGGATTCAATGTATCTGTCGGGGTTCTCAATCATCAGATGTACATCAAAAGGGAGCTTGGTCGTTTTTCTTAAGGCAGATATTATTGCCGGTCCCATGGTGATATTGGGGACAAAATGGCCCTCCATCACATCAATGTGAATCCAATCGGCGCCGGCTTTTTCCACCGCGACAATCTCTTCGGCAAACCTGCTGCCGTCAGCTGAGAGGATGGAAGGAGCAATAAGGTTCATAATAATCTTTCTCCCCTTTCATTGCTTTCTTTTTATACTAATGAGCCGCTGCTGTCAATAAATCCCGTTATAAAGCAGTAAATTTTAATTTATGAGGCAATCATCCGAAGGTGATCCACATTGCCGGTTCAAGCATAAACCGGCAATCGACTTATTTTCTCGTTGAACCTGTAGAAAAAGTCAGTTTTGACATTTAAAACACTTGAACAATACCGGCAATCTATTATAGGAATACTCATCACATTTGAATCCATACCTGAGGTTTTGCCGTGGCCCGATACAAGTCATATTCATACGCCC
>JANYAY010000157.1 GCA_025361065.1 Deltaproteobacteria bacterium | reverse complement strand
GGGCATTTCGGTGCCGTTAAGAGCTGTAAGCGGCGCCGGAAGGCCTTGAAATTTGGAAAACGGGGCTTCATTCAAGTGGGTATAACTATATGATGTATTGAATTTCGGCAAAAAACCGGTTACGGCTTCCCGCCTCTGGGCTGTTGCAGCTTTCACACCTTCTTTGGCGGAATCAATGGTTAAGCTGTTTTTCAAAGCTATATCAATGCTTTCTTCCAGGGTTAATAGTTCTTTGGCGTAGGCAAAATTGGAAATCAAAAAAAAAGTCATACAAGTAAATAACACTGCTAGAAGAATTCTATTTTTCATTATGTTGCACCCCCTGTAAAAATACTTGCAAAATAAAATCTTTTTTGGAGCTAAGTGATGTCTTTGACGGAAACAACATCCAGTCTACTGCCGAAAACCTTATCAATCCAAATAATACACTAGCCATGTCACGCGCAAGGAAAGGACGTAAAAAACCATTCTTGATACCATTTTTCAATTCATTTTCAATGAACGTCAGGTGTTGAGTATAGTCATCCATGATTTTCTGCCGCAGTGAAGTCATTACCTCCGATGGAGCAGCATTTTCACCTCGAATAAATAACCGGCAAAAATCTGCGTTGTTTTCCACAAACTGAAAATGTGCGGCAATAATCATCTCAATTTTTTCGGCGATACCTGAAGTAGCTTTAACCTTTTCTCTAACTTGCTCATGCATCAGATTAAGCTTTTCGCTGAGCATGCTGCTGTAGAGATTTTCTTTGCCCTCAAAATACTGATAAAGGGAACCAATGGAAAAGCCTGAAGCATTGGCGATTTCCGCCATTGTGACGTTATAAAAACCCTTGAGGGCAAATATTTTTTCCGCCTGATCCAGTATCTCCGCCCGTCGCACTTTAAATTCGCGCTTCTTGCGTGCTGATTTCTCCATCTTTACGGCCTCACTCGTCATCTGAATAGTTATTCATTTTTTTGAATGAGCGCTCACAATATATAATAATATTTTTTTGTCAACGGGATTTTGTATAATTCGCCCCCGGCTAACTTTCTTATTGAGGAAAGATGGTTTACGCATGCTGCTTACACAGAAAAATCGGGCAGGAAATCCCAGAGCATGACCGGCTATACCGGGGCACACGAGGTGGAAATCTTTCGGGAACTGCTGCACTTCAGTCTCCAGCCTGAATGCCGTCAGTTTAGTTGATTGATGTTATTACTCGGACAGAGCCTCTTTGAGCTTTTGGGCTACATTCCTATCCTCAAAAACTTTTTCGATGGCATCCCCCATGGCAATATTAATTTGTTCTTCCAGACGAGCTTCGGAAAATGAAACATGCTCCAGCGAAGTATTGCTCTCTACGGAACTCCTGTAAAGTATTTTTCCTTTCGCCGGATCGGCAATTACAAGAGTCAGCTTCATTGTTGCTTTATAAGAATCCGTGGGAAATCCTTTCCGGCAGGTTAATTCGAGTTCTTCTATATTTCCGCCGATAATAAGTTTACTATCAACTTTGGGCATTGTTTCTTCCTTCAAATCCCATTGCCCGGCTATACCTGCAATTTTATACCCGGCTTTGATTAAGTATCTCTTTATACCGTTCGCTAAAGCTTGTGTCGGTTTTGTATATTTGGGCAGCACCAGAGTTTTCATGCCGTCTTTCTCCACAACACGGCCGATAACCATCGGTTCATCCACCTTTCGGATGTCGCCAAATTCGGTTATGGTAATCAGGGCATTACGCCCTTTATCATCGTTTTTTAAATATGCCGGTATATTGGCTTTTCCTGCATCATAGTTCATATTGACACTGTAGAGTCTGGATGCAACACAGCCGGTTATTCCCAGACAATAGACCAGCAATCCCAGCGCTGCAATACTCAACAATTTATTTCGACGTACTGACAATTTAATTTTATTCATGTTTTCCTCTCCTTTATATAATACATGCGTCGGCAAAACGCTTCACATTTTTATCCTCACCCATGGTAATAAGTATGTCGCCACTGGCTATAATGTAACTGGCTAAGGGATTGAAAATCATCTTCCCCGAAGCTTTCTTCACAGCCACAATAATCAGACCGTAACTCTGACGCACTTCCGATTTTTCCAGCGACTGGTCGATCAGTCGCGAGCCCTCACAAACTGCAATCTCCTCCATCCGCAACTCCAGGCTTTGCCGCTTGGTGGTAATTTCAATGAAATCCAGCATTGCCGGACGTAAAATGGCCATGGCCATTCTCGATCCGCCCAGAGTGTAAGGAGACATGACCCTGTCAGCCCCCGCCCTGATAAGCCTGTGTTCCGATTCCTCTTCTTCCGACCTCGAAAGAATGTATATTCCCTGATTCAGTTCTTTTGCCGTTAAAATCACGTAAAGATTTTCCGCATCGGACGGCAACACACAAACTATGCCTTTTGCCCTTTTAATCCCGGCTTCAATCAATATTTTATCCTGAGTCGCATCTCCCTTACAATAAATAAAGCTTTCATCCTGAATTTTCTGAATTATCTCCGGATTGTTATCCACAACGACAAACGGCATCTTTGCGCCGGCTAATTCGCGACAGATCAAAAACCCGATACGTCCGCAACCACATATGATGTAATGATTGTTCATCCGATCGATCATTTTCTGCAATTTACCCCTCCCTAATATTCTACGTAAGCGGCCTTCGATGATAAGTTCAGTAATTAAACTGAATGAATAAAGCATCGTGCCTACGCCAAAAATTATTACCGCAATCGCAAATATTTTCCCTACGGCAGTTTTTGGTGTAAAATCTCCATACCCTACAGTCGCCATTGTAGTAATGGTTGTATAAAAAGAATCCAGAATGCTCCAGCCTTCAATAAAATAAAAACCAAACGTCCCGGCAGTCAATACTGTAACCAATATTACGAGGGCCAATCTCAGCTTATGCGTCAGTATCAAATTATCTCTTCTCCTGTATCCGCCATTATGGCTTTTAACAGCGGAATCATAAAAGCCATTGTCTGGCGTCCTTCTTCAATGGCTTCGGCGGCACGGTTGAATTCCAGCAAACCGATTTGGGAAAGCCGCGGCGAGATGAGCATATCCGGCGGATCGCCGGCAAGCCGCTGCTTAGTCATACGATCCTGCATAATATTCAAAGATGCAGCAATAACATTAAATATCGAATGCTCATCTTCCAATACTCTTCGTTGTGCACCTTTCCCCTTGGGCAGAAAGTTTTTACTCAGGAACCCGGTAAATTTGCCAGGTTCCTTTGTACCGGCATTACTTTTCGTATTTTTTTGTTTTCCGCGATTGATATAACGGGGCAAACCGATCAGGTCGGAATTGAGATTCACGGCAATGACGACATCAGCACCCATTGCCCGGCAAAGCGATACCGGCACAGGATTAACCAAACCTCCATCTACCAGCCAATGGTCTTTATATCTGCAGGGCGTAAATATACCCGGCATAGAAATGCTGGCGCGAACTGCATCCATCAAAGAACCATCCTGCAGCCATATTTCCCTTCCGGTCATAATGTCCGTGGCTACCGCCCCAAAAGGGATTGCCAAATCTTCAATGTTGGCATCGGAAAAATTATTGCGGAAATGATTGGTAATTTTGTCACCTTCGATAAAACCGGAACGCAGAAAAATTAAATCCATAAAACCGATAATATCCTTCCAGGCGAGTGAGCGCACCATTTTCTCCAGGCCAGTCAGGAAATTTCCGGCCAGAGCTGCTCCGACCAGAGCGCCGACTGATGTACCGCAGACAATATCAACATGAATATCAGCTTCCTGCAGGCATTGAATAACGCCGATGTGCGCCCATCCCCGAGCTGAACCACTACCGAGCGCTAAACCAAGTTTTTTCAATCCTCATACCTCCGGGAGACTCAGATTTATTGGCGTTGTTATA
>JANYAY010000078.1 GCA_025361065.1 Deltaproteobacteria bacterium | reverse complement strand
CTCCGGCGCCGGCGCCGGAGCCCGCACCCGCACCTGTGGCCATGGCACCGGTTGTTTTGGATTCGGATAAGGATGGTGTTCCTGATGATCAGGATCAATGCCCGGGAACCCCTGTTGGTGTATTGGTGGATAAGGACGGTTGTCCTGCCGATTCGGATAAAGACGGAGTTCCCGATTATCTGGATAAATGTCCCGGAACACCTATCGGTGTGTCGGTAGATAAAGATGGTTGCCCTCCTCCGGTTGTCGAGCAGATCAAACCGCAAGCAGCCAGTGCAGTCGAACCGGCCGTTATGGAAAAACGCAGAATAACGCTCAACGTGGAATTTGCCACCAACAAGTCGATCATTAAGAAAAACTCTTACAAAGATATCGACGATCTGGCCGCAATTATGAAGCAATATCCGAATGCCCGGGTAGCAATTGAAGGTCATACGGATAACGTAGGCAGTGTTGCTTCCAATGAGAAGCTTTCTCAAAGCCGGGCGGAAGCTGTGAAAAAGTATATTGTGGATAAATTCGGTATTGATGCATCCCGTCTGAGTGCTAAAGGCTATGGTCCCGGCAAACCTATAGCATCAAATGCCACGAAAGAAGGGCGTCAGAAGAACCGGCGCGTGGAAGCAGAATTAGAGTATGTAGTGAAGAAATAGATTAGGCTGAAGGATATTAGACCGAAGACTGAAGGTAAAAAAGAAAGACCTCCGTGGCATGCCGCGGAGGTCTTTCTTATCTATGAGTCTTCAGCCCTCAGCCTTCAGTCTATTTACCGGTCCTGATTTTTTTCCTGACCACTGCTCCGACCGGCGCTTCGCTTTCCAGCGGAAGATAAATCCGATTGCCGCCATGAGCCGCCGCAAGTTTGTTGCCGTCTAAATCAATCATCCTCCCGGCATCTATTTTAATTATGCTGTCCGGCAACAAAAGTTCCAGCTCATCACCCGCGACCAGATGATTCCTGACATCCAGAAGAATCATTTTTTGCATGCTGTCATATTCAAGCACTGTTCCTGCCGGTTCGTGAGTCTGAATATATTTTATATCCGGATTGGTTGCGGTTATTTTCTCTTCGGCAAAAGCAAAGCCTGTCGTATAGCCGCGGTTGGATATTTTTCTGAGCTCTTCCATCCATAGCGGGTTGCATTGATAGTTTTCCTGTTGCTGAATCAGGCAATTTAGTGCCTGTCTGTAAGTTCTGGTTACCATCGCCACATAATAGGAGGATTTCATCCGGCCTTCGATCTTCAGGCTGACAACGCCGGAGGATAATATATTCGGCAGATATTCAATCAGGCATAAATCCCGGGAACTCAATAAATAGCTGTAGCGTTCATCTTCTTCGAGAATCAGCGGTTCATTCGGCCGGGTTGCTTCATGCATCAGGTACTCCCAGCGGCAGGGCTGGCTGCAATCGCCCTGGTTGGCGCTACGCCGGTTAAAGTAGGCTGATAAATAGCAGCGTCCCGAGTAGGCCATACACATTGCGCCATGCACGAAAAGCTCCAGCTCCATTTCCGGAACAGCGGCGGCAATTTCGCCCACTTCCCACAAATTCAATTCGCGGGACAGAACAATGCGTCGCACGCCCTGTTCGTGCCAGAAGCGGACTGCTTCGGCATTGGTGGTGTTGGCCTGAGTGCTTAAGTGAATGGGCAGATTGGGTGCTACGGAGCTGATCAACCGAATTATTCCGGGATCGCTGACAATGAGAGCGTCAATATTAATGGCGGCAAGCTCGGGAATTATCTCTTTGGCCTCCGGCAGATCGCTGTTGCGGGCAAAAGTATTGAGCGCGCCGTAGACTTTAACACCCCGGTCATGCGCGTAAGCTATACCGGCACCTAAATCACCGATGGACATTTCGGCAGAACCCGCCCGCAGGCTCAGGCCGGGCAAACCAATATAAACTGCATCTGCGCCATAGAGAATGGCGGTTCTCATCTTTTCCAGATTACCCGCGGGGATCAGTAATTCCGGCTTATTCATCTGCATCATCTTCAATATATTCCCTTAAATAATCACCTGTAGCAAAATCTGACCCGATAAAAACGTCCTGCTTATATGATGGATGCGGAGAAGATTCAAGGTACAATATTTACTTCCCCCCTTTGCCGAGGGGGATTGAGGTGGATTGGACATATTATTGGAATAATGTCTGACATAACCTTCAAGGGGACAATTATGCTGCGCATAATAGTCCCTTCAGGGCTTTCTATTTGTCTTTATTCCAGAGGCCGGCCTTCCTGCTCTTTTTCTTCCCGAATAAACGCAATGCCATCAGGCTTATCACTGAATCCCTTTCTTCCGGAGGTATGCTTGAGCTTCGTCGTTTCCCAGGTTTGCCGCTTTTTTGAAATCTGCAATTGCTTTTTCTCTTTCTGTAATTTTCAGGAAGGCATATCCCCGGTGTAAAAAATTCCAGGAAAACTCCGGATCCAGTTCAATTGCTTTATCAAAGTTTTTAATGGCATCCTGAATACTATTCAATGCGGCGAGGGCTCTTCCTTTTCTGAAATATGCATTCGTCAGCTCAGGGTTGAGCTCGATGGCTTTATTGGCATCCTCGAGGGCCTGATGATAATTTTTCATTTGAAAATAGGCACGGCTGCGGTTTGCGTATGGCCATACGTATTTTGGATCAATATCCAAAGCTTTGTTAAAGTCGGCAATAGCCTGCAGGTTGTGAAACATATTAACATGGGCCACTCCTCGAGCATTGAAACCCGCGGCGAGCCCGGGGTCAAGTATAATGGACTGTTCGCTTTCTTTGAGTGCTTTTTGATGCTGGCCCCAATCATTGTAGATTATAGCTCTTTGGGCATAAGCTCTGGCATTGTCAGGCTCGACTTCTATAGCCTTGTCAAACGCTTTCATCGCTTCCTTATTATTTTTTGCAGTGTATCTCAATGCCCATCCTTTTTCTCGTCGATGATGACTGTCATCACCACCCCGGCACTCAGAGATGAAACCTGATCTTTGGTTAATTCAAAATCTTTTACAACCGATTCACTGATGATGTATGTTCCCATTTCCTCCAGGAGCAGTTGCTTTACTTGCGCCAGAGCAACCGACCTGGCAGTTAATTTGCTGTCCACTTCACTGGCCTGATAGTGATATTCTTTGACATAGGTTACCGTTTTGGCAAACGTCGGTGCAGCGCAAAGTAAAAATATCATTACGAAGGCAAATAAATAACAACTCCTCCTATAACTGCATGCAGTTTTCATCCTTAACTCCCCCATCTTATTAATATAGCGGTCAAACCATTTATAAAGACCATCTGAGGCTCAACACTTTTGACAGAAACGGGGTGTTGTCATCACCGATCGTAATCACAACCGGCAAGATCACCCGCTCAAAAAGGAGTCCATGAAGATTAAATAGTATCCCCGTGACCGGTCTGCTTGAATCGTATATATTGTTAATAAGACATTGCTTGTTTATTGAGGAACTATAAGAATTTCGGTCTTGTATGTCAAGAAAAGATTGACCACAAAATGTAGTGCTGAACACGGATGGCAATGCCGGGGTTATGGCGCGACATCCATTTTTAAGGGAAAGAGGATCTATCCCTTCGTTTTGGAGAGCAGGGCAATCAACTTCCTACAGACAAAGTCTTCGCACCTGTTCCATAACTTTCAGTGATTTCACTTCGCGGCTGAGTACATGAGTTATGAAACCGGTAAGAATGTTGCGGGATTCCCTGGCCAGAGAATCGGATAGCGCGATCAATTTAATTTTATCGATGTCCATGTCTTTGCCCAGAAGTAATGTCCTGACGGTTCCGGCCGAAACGGATTGATCATAACGCTGGGGCCTTGCACAGTCAGCACATTTAATTCCACCTTCCTGAGCATAAAAATAATAAGCGCTGCTATTGGCAACGGGTGTTTTGCACATAATGCAGTGGTCCAGCGTTGGTTCAAATCCGGCTAATTTCAACATACGCATTTCAAAAAACCGCACTACGGCGTCCGATGCTTTTTGAGCGCCGAGCAGTGTTAAAAAAGTTTGCAGCAGCTCGAAGATTTGTTCATTTTTTTTCCCTTCCGGGCAGAAATGGTCGGTAAGATCGATGAAATAAGAGGCAATTAAAGTTTTTTCCAAATCCCGGCGGATAGCGTCATAGTGGTCGACTATTTCGCAGGATTCGATAAAGGCAAGCATATCACGACTTTTGCGGGTAAAGATAATATTGGTCAAGGAAAATGGTTCAAAAACATTGGCGAACCTTTTTTTGCTGCGCTTGGCACCTTTGGCTATTCCTTTGAGTTTGCCGAAATCATTACTGTAAAAGGTAACTATCAGATCGGATTCTCCATAACTAAATGTTCGGAGCACAAATCCGGCAGTTTTATGGCTTTCCCTGGCACTCATATGTTCAAGGAGGGCCCGGCGTACTTAATTTCTCCGCCGACGATGGTCAAAACAGCTTTACCCTGCATTTCCCAACCATGAAAGGGAGAGTTTTTACCCTTGGAATAAAATGTTTTGACGTCAACAATCCACGGCAATTGAGGATCAATTACCGTAATGTCGGCATCAGCGCCTGCCTCCAGAGTGCCCTTGGGCAGGCGAAGTATCTGTGCGGGATTGATACTCATTTTGGCTATCAACTCCGGCAGGGAAAGCACACCTTCACGGACAAGGCGCAAACTTAAGCTAAGCGACGTTTCCAGTCCGCTGATGCCGTTTGATGCGTATTCAAATTCCAGTTCCTTATCTGTACGGGCATGCGGTGCATGATCGGTGACAATGGCATCCAGAGTTCCATCGGCCAATCCTTCTTTTATAGCAGTGACATCGGCAGCGCTTCTCAGCGGTGGATTAACTTTCAGGCGGGTATTGTATGTCTGCAGTGTTTCATCGGTCAGAGTAAAATAGTGCGGCGCAGTTTCCGCAGTTATTTTCAGGCCTCTTTTTTTAGCCTCGCGAATCAGGCGTACTGAGCCTTTGGTGCTGACATGAGCTATGTGCACGTGAGTTTTGGTGAATTCGGCAAGCAAAATATCGCGGGCAACCATTGCTTCTTCGGAAATAGAGGGAATGCCGCGCAGACCCAGTATCGTGGAATAATATCCTTCGTTCATCTGGCCGCCGGCGGAAAGATTAGTATCTTCACAATGAGAAATGACAGGCAGGCCCAGTGAATAGGCATATTCCAGCGCATGACGCATCAGGGCCGCATCCATAACCGGTTTGCCGTCGTCGGAAAGGGCTACTGCGCCCGCTTCTTTCAAGTCCCAGAATTCCGTCAGGTGATGACCTGCGGAATCCTTGCTGATTGCACCAATCGGGTAAACATTAGCCAAAGAGGCTTCCACGGCCTTTCTTTTCATAAACTCGGTGATCGAACGGTTATCATTGATGGGATCAGTATTCGGCATGCAGGCAATGGAAGTAAAACCGCCGGCTACGGCGGCCTGAGCTCCGGAAGATATGGTTTCTTTGTATTCCTGACCGGGTTCGCGCAGGTGGGTATGCATATCTATTAAACCGGGAGTAAGCACCATCCCTCCCAGTTCCATAATTTTGATTTTTGCTGCATCTTTGGATTTTGCCGACTTGAGAAGATCAAGTCCTGTTTGGCATATTTTCCCGTCTGCAATCATTATATCCATGACGGCATCTATCTTTTGGCTAGGGTCGATTATCCTGGCGCCGGTTAAAAGTATCTTCATTCGTTGCCTCCAGTGAGTAAATAAAGCAGCGCCATTCTCACGGCCACGCCTTTATTCACCTGATCAAGAATTACCGAGTAGGCCGGATCGTCGGCAATATCCGGCGATATTTCCACCCCCCGATTGATAGGGCCGGGATGCATGACTATGGCATCCGGCCTCGCCAGTTTGATGTTGCGGGTGTTCAGGCAGTAATGCTGAGAATATTCCCGCAGCGACGGAAAGATATTTTGTTTCTGGCGTTCGAGCTGAATGCGCAGCATCATCACGACGTCGGCGTCACAAATGGCATCTTCCAGTTTTGTATAGCTCTTCACGCCCATCTGTTCGATGTCGCGGGGCAGCATGGTCGCGGGGCCCGCCAAAACAACCTCGGCGCCCATTTTGGCGAGTCCGTAAATATTCGAACGGGCAACGCGGCTGTGCGCGATGTCGCCGACAATGGCTACTTTTAATCCGGCAAGCTTTCCCTTCTTTTCTTTAATCGTCATCATGTCCAGAAGCGCCTGCGTAGGATGTTCATGAGCGCCGTCACCGGCATTAATAATGGCTTGTTTGACTAATGTTGCTAAAAGATGTGGAGCGCCGGCAGCGCTGTGGCGGATGACGATGACATCCGGATTCATGGCTTCCAGATTGCGTGCGGTATCGATGAGCGTTTCGCCCTTGACGACGGAGCTTGTGGAAGCGGAAATATTAATGGTATCGGCGCTGAGCCGTTTACCGGCGATTTCAAAAGATGTCCGAGTCCGAGTGCTGGCTTCAAAAAAAAGGTTGATGATGGTCTTACCGCGAAGTGTTGGTACTTTTTTGATTTCCCGGGTGGAAATTTCCAGAAAGGATTCAGCCGTTTCTAAAATGACATTTATTTCGTCAACTGAAAGATCCTTAATGCCGAGAATATCTTTTCGATCAAATTTCATAAGTCAGCCTTAAATTTTTTAAGTTACGTTCCTTCTTCGATAATAACTTCATCCACGCCGTTTTTTTCCACCAGATTAACGGCCACGGCTTCCCAGAGGGAAGAAGGTAGATTCTTCCCTACAAAATCTGCTCTAATGGGAAGTTCGCGGTGGCCGCGGTCAATTAGAACCGCCAGTTGAATCATTTTAGGGCGGCCGAAATCGATCAGGGCATCCATTGCAGCACGGATGGTCCGGCCGGTAAAAAGAACGTCGTCCACAAGGATTACTTTTTTATCATCAAGAGAAAAAAGTATTTTAGTTTTTCCCATATTCGGCTTTTTCTTGGATATCGAGATGTCATCACGATAGAGCGTGATATCCAAAACACCTAACGGGATTTCCTGTCCTTCGATACTGGATATTTTTTTCTTCAGTCTTTCCGCAAGATAAACCCCCCCGGTTCTAATACCAACCAAGACAAGATCATTTATCCCTTTATTCTTTTCCAGTATTTCATAAGCAATCCTGGTCAGGCACCGGTCGATAATTTCTTTGTCCATAACTACTTTAATGTTTTTATTTTCCGCCATAAAATGTTCCCCAATCTCCAAAGAATAATGGGCACAAAAAAAACCTTCCCCCCATGACGGAGAAAGGCTTATATACTTTTAGCAGTTTTTTCATTATCGGTTCCTTTTTCAATCTCGCCGGATCAAATTAAAAGGTTTTTGTGAATTCATTGTTTCCATACAATGAAGTAACAGAGGTGTCAAGGCAAAATAACTCAAAAAAACTGTTGTTTAAA
>JANYAY010000173.1 GCA_025361065.1 Deltaproteobacteria bacterium | reverse complement strand
GTTATCCCCTGTTCGATTGGTATCGGCGAGAAGAAGGAAACGACTCTGCGTTATATAAATAACATGGAGATAAATTATCCGGTTCTTCTTGATCCGGATTCCATGACTCAAAAACAATTCGGCATTACCGGGATCCCTGCTTATTATATCCTCGACCGTCAGGGGATCATCCGCCTCAAAATCATGGGTGAAGCCGATAAAGACGGCTGGGACAAGATAATCAGGATGATTATTTGATATGAAAATACGTGCTTTCGTTCCGGCTTTCATTGCGCTTTTTATTCTATTGAGTTCGTCCTATACTCCTTTGCTGCGCATTGTAGCATTCAAGAATCATCCGGGACTTGTCTGCTATTGTTGCACAAAAGCAGCAAAGCCATGTGTTATGATCTCGTGCAGTTGTTGCAAGGATAAGACCGGTATTGATATTCCCCGTTGGGTCCCGGAGATGATTTTTAACTCACATCATCCGGTCGTTTCCATAAAGCTCGTTTACATGGAGAAGGAGTTCCATACAGTACCGGAAAAAGTATACATTGAAGTTCCCTTTCAACCTCCCAATACCATTCAATCCCTGAATATCTTCATTTAATTGCACCCGGTCTGCTTCGCCGTCGGCTTCCTGACGACTGGCCGTGGCATCGTCAGCCTGCCCGCATCCGGATATACATATTTGGACTGCCAGACAGGATGAAGAGAGACACTATGGTGATAATCAATAATAACAGATGGTGAACAAATGGTGTGAACCATAAGGTTCGCTAACCTATGTCAAGCGTGAAAGGAGAAGTTATGAAAAAAATATCAGTATATTGCGGATTATTGTTTTTATGCCTGATGATGGCCGGAGTTCTTAAGGCACAGGAACTTGATATAAAGGAAATACCATCCTGCAAATATTGCGGCATGAATCGAGAGATGTTTGCCCATTCCAGAATGCTGATTAAATATGATGACGGTGCGCAAGAAGGAACATGTTCTCTCCACTGTGTTGCTGTTGACCTGGCCCTGAATCTGGACAAGACGCCAAAGGCGATACTAGTAGGAGATTATGGCACTAAATCATTGATCAATGCGGAAACAGCCTTCTGGGTTATCGGCGGAAGCAAACAGGGGGTCATGACCAAAAATGCGAAATGGGCTTTTGCCGACAAAGCGGATGCGGAAAAGTTCCGGCAGGAAAACGGCGGCCGCATCACCGGATTTGATGAGGCACTGGAAGCCTCTTATAAAGATCTGGCCGATGACACTAAGATGATTCGGGAACGCAGAAAAATGAAAAAGATGAAAATGATGGAGCATAAACATTAATGAGCATTCTATATCGGCATTGGATACGGGGCAGGGCGTTGCTTCCGATAATACTCGTGATTATTTGTGTTTGTCTATCGGCATTTGCTGCGGGGTCGGGAGACTCCAATCTTCTTGTCCCAAAACCTGCGGCCAAAGATAAGTGTCCGGTGTGCGGCATGTTTGTCGCGAAATATCCCGATTGGGTGATGGTCGTCCTCTTCCGGGAAGGTTCACCTGCCTTCTTCGATGGTACGAAAGATATGTTCAAATATCTTTTTAATATTAAGCGCTACGATCCCGCGAAAAAATCAGAGGATATCAAAGGCATTCTGGTGAAGGATTATTATCGTGTCTCGTTTATCGACGCCAGAAAAGCCTGGTATGTGATCGGCAGCGATATTTATGGTCCGATGGGCCGGGAATTAATCCCTCTGGAGCACGAAGCGGATGCCCGGGAATTTCTGAATGATCATAAGGGCAGAAAGATTCTCCGATTTTCCGAAATAACCCCGGAGGTGGTCAAAAGCCTTGATTAATATAATGCCACAAAAGAAGACAGGCGAGGGTGGACTTTCCGTGCGGAAATCGACCATCGCCCTGATCCTGCTTGCTGGCGGAGTGCTGCTGATAGGCCTGATGTTCGTTCATGCAGCACTGCAACGGCAGGCCGATGCCGAAGAAATTGCTCAGCTGACTGCTGTGGTCAAAAACCTGGAGTTGACTGATTTATGTCTCTTCACGGAAGCGCGTTACACCCGGCATCTGTCTCAGGCCGACATGTTTTCAGCTTTCCAGGATCACCCGACGGCGCTGGAGCATTTTCCGACGGGCTCCATTGCCGGTCCGCCGGAAAATATACGGAGGCTAAATGAGAAGCTGGATTGAAAAGCAAAGAAGCATTCTCGACTATACTCTTGCCTCACTCCTGAGAAGAAAAGGTAAAAACTTCAGTCTTCTTTTTGTCTATATGCTGGTTGTTTTTATCCTGGCCTCGGCCATGTTCTTCACCTCCGCCATGAAACGGGAAGCGTCGCTCATTTTGCAAGGCTCTCCGGAAATGGTCGTTCAAAGGCTCCTGATGGGCAGATACGACCCCATCCCCCTGGATTATTTAAAGACAATAAGAAATATCCGGGGTGTGATCTCCGCCGACGCAAGACTTTGGGGCTATTACTTTGATCCGACAGTGGGTGCAAACTACACTTTTATGGTGCCTCACAATCAACCCCTGTCTTTGCAGAATATTATTGTCGGCAGCGGAATTGTCCGCAGCAGGAAAGTCGGCAAGGGGGACATCATGTCCTTTCGCGCTCCGGATGGAAAGGTGCGGAGCTTTACTATCACAGGTGAGATCTCGGCTTCCTCCGAGCTGATTTCAGCTGATCTGATCCTGATTAGTGATACCGATTTCCGCAATCTTTTCGGACTTAACGGATCTTATGCGACGGATCTGGTAGTTGCCGTCAGAAATCAGCAAGAGCTCTCCACAATTGCCCGCAAGATTACTGAACTGCTTCCCGATACACGACCGATTATTCGCGCGGAAATGGTTCGTACATATGATTCTGTTTTTGACTGGCGGGGCGGTATGGTGATAGTTCTTCTCCTGATGGCACTGCTGGCCTTCGTTATTTTCGCCTCGGAAAAGGCCTCGGGGCTTTCCGCGGAGGAGAGACGGGAAATCGGCATATTAAAAGCAATCGGCTGGGAGACGTCCGATGTCATTGCCGTCAAAACATATGAAGGGGCGCTTGTATCTTTTTTCTCCTTCGCGGGTGGTGTATTGCTGGCATACGGGCATATTTTTTTCTCAGCGGCTCTCCTGTTCGCTCCTGCCCTGAAAGGCTGGTCCGTCCTTTACCCGAATTTCCGCATCACGCCTTTTATCGATCCCTATCAGGTGGCGATCCTTTTCTTTCTCACTGTTGTTCCCTATACCGTAGCAACTATCATACCATCTTGGAGGGCGGCCATAATCGATCCCGATTCGGTCATGAGGTCTTAAAATGATAAGTTTAACGAATGTCTGCAAAGGATTCAATCTGGGCAAATTAAATGCCTTTACCGCCGTGGACGGGGTAAGTCTTTCTCTGGAAGGAAACCGGATTACGGTTCTGAAGGGGCCAAGCGGCTCGGGAAAGACAACACTCCTTTCCCTCATCGGCTGCATGGCGAGGCCAACATCCGGCCGCATTACGCTGCACAAAAATCTCCTGGGCAAAAACAGCTTCCTCGCCAGCGGAGATAAACCGGATGTCGAAATCACAAGCCTGCCGGAACGGTTTCTGACGGAGATACGGCGCCTTGCATTCGGGTTCATTTTTCAGCAATTCAATCTGGTAAAGGGAATAACCGTCATCGAAAATGTCCTTTTGCCTTCATACCCGCTGGGGAAGAAACATGCGGAGGTCAGGAAGCGGGCGGGCGAACTTTTGGATACTTTCGGCCTTCGCGCACGCGCCCGGGCGAAGGTGGAATGGCTCTCCGGAGGCGAGGCTCAGCGGGTGGCAATTGCCCGGGCGATGATGAATGATCCCCCGGTCATCATCGCCGATGAACCGACCGCGCACCTGGACAGCAAGCTCTCCCGGGAATTCATGGATATCATTGCCCTTTTGAAGAACAGCGGCAAAACAACCATCATCGCCAGTCACGACCCTCTGGTCTTTGATGCACAGGTTGTCGACAGGGTCATAGCCGTCCGCGACGGCAGGATCGATGAGGAAGGGACATGATTCTTCATCCGGCCATTGTCGCCCTGATTCTGGAGTCACTTCTCATCTGCATGATGATTCTTTACAGCTCGTTTTTCGGCATTCGCATCCTCAGCCGGTGGAACCCGCGAAGCGGCAGCGAAGAGCAGCTGGCGCTGGAGAGGAAAACGTATCTCATTTCTACAATACTCTCCTATCTCTTCGTCTTCCAGATAGGTTCGCTTTTCCTCTACATCTACACAGCCGACAGTCTGCACAGCCTCTTCGTCGGGGCAATGTGCGCCGCCGGATCCCTTTATGTCG
>JANYAY010000101.1 GCA_025361065.1 Deltaproteobacteria bacterium | reverse complement strand
ATGCCGAATATTATAAGGAGGAAAAGCCATGTCCGGCCATGCTTGCGGCGTTGCTCTGGGTCAAATGGCTCCACCTTTTTTTCTTTGCCCGATTATTGATTAGCGATTATAATCTTCTGCTCAGAATGAGATTTGGATTTTAACGATATAGCAAAAAAAGTGATTAAAAAGTCTTTACATCTATGATCAATTAAACTTTGTTCTCTGGCAGTTATTCACCAGATGGTTGAGTCTGCTCTTCATGAACCGGTGATGAAGGTGGAGGAACAATAGATTGCCATCTGCGGTTAAATATAGCGAGAAAAACACCGCCTAAACCGAACGTCAGGGCAAAGAATTTAACAAGTAAGCCCACATAGGGTATCCAACCGATCAGCCACAGCAAAATTAAACCCAGGATAGTTGCACTGGCCAGTGATTTAGATGGCCTGCGGGAAATATTTACTAAGATGTAATTGCCGACAATCTTTCCGGCAGCAATATAACCAAGAATGAATGCCAGCAACAGCAGAGTAAAGACTAGGGGAATCAGGGTAATACCGATAATAGAAATCACCAGCAGCATGAAGAAAGGTACCATCATCAGTGATGCTGCCAATCCCCAGAAGAAAGATTTTACTTTATAGCTTTGGATTTCCCGGGCGACCGCAATCAATGGTCGGGGAATAAGCAGGGTCATCAGCAGGGCGATAATGAAGATGACGGCAAAAAAGCACAAAGAAATAATGTTGAAAATCAGAGACCATCCTTCCATTTCTCCCCGCAGGGCGGAAGAAAAAGCGGTCGAAATATTAGCCGAGTTTATTTCCGTAATATCGCCGAATACTTGTGCATCATTACCTTTGACGATCACTCCTCCCACGCACACAACGTCGCCGCGCACTACAGATTCGTTGGTCAGGACAGCAGAACCGCCGACGACAATAACATTGTGCTCAACCAGTCCCTGGACAGTTACCTGTCCGCCGATATCAATAACGGTATCTATTGTTTGATCTCTTTCCACAGTAACATCGCCGCCGATTTTGAAGATATTCTTTGCCTCGGCGGAGGTTGCTGCTGCAAGCAGTATCAATAAAAATACGGCAATGATTGGAATAATTTCTTTCTTCATGATTTCCCCTGCAAATCGACTTTCAGTTTTTATCCTTAACGATATTACGCCGCTGCCGCCAATACTCAATAAACCCGGGCAGAACAGAGATGATGACAATGACAATAATTACCACAGTAAAATTATTCTTTACAGAGGGTATGTTGCCGAAGAAATAGCCGCCCAGGAGAAATGTACAAACCCAGGCAATGCCGCCGGTTATATTATATAAGATAAATTTAGGATAAGTCATCGCGCCGACGCCGGCGACAAAAGGTGCGAAAGTGCGAATAATGGGCATAAAACGGGCGATGATAATTGTCTTGCCGCCGTGTTTTTCATAAAACTGGTGCGTCTTTTCCAGATATTCTTTTTTGAAGAAACGGTTGTTTTCATATTGGAAAATCTTGGGGCCGATAATATGGCCAATGGCGTAATTAACTGTATCTCCGGCAATCGCCGCGATGCATAGCAAAATCAGCAGCAATTCAATATTCAAGGCACCGAGAGCGGCAAAACTTCCTAAAGCGAACAAGAGCGAATCACCCGGCAGGATGGGTGTGACTACCAGGCCTGTTTCACAGAAGATAACCAGAAAAACAATGACATAAGACCAAATGCCAAAGCTCTTGATAATAGCGGGCAGGTATTTGTCCAGGTGAACAAAAAAATCAATAAAATAGATGATAATATCCATAATTTAATGCTATAAATGGAAACCAAGGTATTTAGGCTGAAGACTGAAGGCTCAATGCTGAAGAATAATCTTTCTGATTCCTTCAGCCTGAACGCCTGCCATCTAATTAACCCTATAAGGGAGAACAGGGAGGGTGTCAACATGAAAAAGCTTTTTATTATTCTATTAGTTATTATTGTTGCCGCTGTCGGCGGATATTATGCTTTTCCGGAAAAAGTGGCAGGTTATATGATCTCTGCGGCCAGAAGTCAGGCCGGGCTGATCAAAAAAGAAATTAAAATAGATGATCATAACATTGTTTATCTGGAGGGGGGCAAGGGACCGACAATATTACTTTTGCACGGCTATACCGCAAACAAAGACAACTGGCTAAAATTCGCCCCTTACTTAACTAAAGATTACCATGTGGTGATCCCCGATATTCCCGGCTATGGAGAAAGTTCCATGATCGAGCAGGCTTCATACGATTTATCAAATCAGATGTCCCGGTTGCATAAATTCGCCCAGGCCCTGGAACTCAAAAAATTTCATATTGCAGGTAATTCCATGGGTGGCTTTTTCGCCGGGACTTATACCGTGCGCTATCCTGATGAAATTATCAGCCTGGGGCTATTTGACGCCGGGGGGGTAAGGTCTTTGGAAAACAGTGTGGTAAGAAAAATGATGGAAAAAGGCGAAAATCCACTTGTATTAAAAGACAGCAGCGATATGCCACGCTTGATGGCTCTGGCTTTTGTTAACCCTCCCAGTTTACCTTATCCGCTCCAGAAAGTAATGACCCAGACGGCGTTAGCTAATCGCCAGTTTTATCAAAAGGAACTCAAAGAAATCGGTCCGGATTTTTTATCTCTCGAAAAAGAACTGCCGAATATAAAAGCGCCAACCTTAATTCTCTGGGGCGATCAGGATAAAATCCTTGATATTTCCAGTGTGGCTGTGTTTGAAAAAGGGCTAAAAAATCACAAAACAGTAATCATCAAGGATTGCGGTCATATTCCGATGATTGAAAAGCCACAGGAAACGGCGAATGCTTATTTGGCTTTTATAAAAAGCATAAAACATTAAATTTCTTGTCTGACGGTTTCGAAAAAATAACCTGAAGGTCACGCGAGTCCCTAATGCAGTTTCCCAGGCAGCAAGCCGGGAACCGGAACAGTGGCTATTTACTGGATTCCGGCCTGCGTAACCTGACGGAAAGCCTTTGACAGCAGGGATTTTTTTGGGAGATCCTGTTTTTGTGCTGAAAATTAGCAGCTTTCTTATGCAGCTGCGTGGAATTAGCAATGATCGATTTAGGACTGGGGCAGGCTTTTTCGCAGGCTCTGCAGTTTTCATTATTGATCAAATCGCGATGCACCGGAAACCGAGAATATTGGAAGAGATATCTTTATATACCGGTTGGCGATCGGTTAAACAAACCTCGCTGTCGGATATCCAGCTTGCACCCTTGACAACGTAATTTTCTTCGCTTTCCTCTCCCTGCACAGGATCTTGCCAGGGATCCAGTGTCCACTCCATAACATTCCCCAGCATATCGGCGACTTCATATTCATTGGCAAATTTTACATATTGATCTACCGGTGAAGTATCTCCCAGTAAACTTTTTTCCAGATTGCAGGCATCATCGAGCCAGATATTTCCCCACGGGTAAGGATAGCTGCGGGAAGTGCGCGCTGCCGCTTCCCATTCTATTTCTGTGGGTATTCTCTTGCCGGTCCAGGCGGCAAAGGCACAGGCATCATCGAGGCTGATCTGCACAACCGGATGTGTTCTTTTTAGGTAAAGAGAGCTGGCCGGACCGTTGGGATGATACCAGCAGGCCCCGGATATTCTTTTATGGTGTAGTTGATTGTTCCAGATAAAACTTTCCCTACCGGTCACGACATTTTTCACTTTTTGCATCCTGGGAATATACACCAGGCCGAACCCATACTTTTCGGCGGTGGTTATATAGCCCGTCCTTTCCACAAAAATCTCAAAAACAGCATTGGTTACGGTGAATTTACCGATATAAAACTCACGCAAGTTAACTATCTGTTCCGGTAATGCGTTTTTATCTGTGCCTGCTCGGCCTACCGGATAATTGCCGCTTTTGATCAGAATATGCTGGTTGTAAAATTTTTCCCGGACACTGAGATAGCGATCAAATTCCTCGGAAAGAAATTTTGCTTTTTCCTTAATCTCTTCTTCCGAATAGATACTGTTGCTTAAATCCGGACCAATTTTTTCCAGCGCTTTGGCCGCGGCAGCCAGTTGCTCTAAAATCTCTGCTCTGGTATGCAAGTCTCCTTCAACAGCAACACCCGCTGGTTTGTCTTGAACCGGAATTGCTTCCTCTTTGTCTGTGGCCTGCTCTTCTATGATTTCCTCAACTTCATCAACGGCAACCTCTTGGACAATCTCTACCGTTTCCAACCCTTCTAAATTATTAGCAGTGGCTGTTGCCGCTATTGTATAATCTTCCGATAATGTTTCTGCAGCTTCGACAACAGCATTCTCCGCAACTGTTTCTTCCGGTAGGGTCTCCTGTGGCGATGTTATTGAATCATCTATTTCGATTATTTCTTCATAATCCAGGTTATCCGGAGCTGGGCCATCCGGCTGACCTGTCTGCTCTTCTTCAATAATTCCGGGGCCAGCCAATCCTGCATCTTTAACTGCGGAATCAGCAGCGGTGATTCCGGTTGCGGCCGCCTCCGGGGCAATTCCCCCGTCTACTGCGGACTTGACAAGCTCATCGTCCACAACTTCTTCGATGATTTCGACCACTTCTACGGCAGCCAATTCTTCTACGATTATCTGGGTTTCTGCTTCCTCAACTTGCGGAATATCCTTAAGGCCTGAATTAGCTGCGGCTTCTTCTTCAATGCTTCCTTTTGTTTCCTCAACTGCTTTTCCCGCCAGTTCCTCTTCCGGGACTTCTTTGATAACCTCAACTATCTGTGCGACGTCCGCTTCTACTATTTCTTCCACGAATTCCGCGGTAGAGTCTTCTAAGGGAGCTTCCACAATATTTCCGTCATCTGTCCCGACACCGTCTTTGTCTCCGAATCCGAAATTATCCAGCCCGCGTCCGCTACTCAGAGCTGATTTAATCTTCTCTGCAAGCGTACCAAACAGGTTTTTAATCCGTTTTGCTTCTTTGCTGTTCAAGCTTGCAGAGCCTTCGGCAAGGTTGCCGGCAAGCATTTCACGGACTTCGTTCATAATGTTGCTTACCTGGCCCCCGGCATCAGTGCTTTGTTCCTTTATAATATCAACGATTCCCGCCGGATCGTTAACCTTGCCGGCGCCCTCTTCCAGAGCGTCTGTGCTTGGGAAGGAACCGGATAAATCACCGAAGAGATTTTTAATCTGTCCGGCCTCCTCGCTGTTTAATTCCGGGCCGGCAGAAGCGATTGCCTCAGATAATATTTCCTGTACTGCCGCCATAATTTTATTCATTTTGTTTCGAACATCAATTTCCGTATCTTTCAGAATATCGGTGATGCCCGCCAGTGTTCTGTCGCGGGTGCCTTGGAGAATACCTTCGTTGATACCTCTGCCTTCCCCGGCTTCTGCGGCAAGATTTGTGATCCGGGTTTGGTCAGCTGTCCTTTCGTTTCGGTCTTCCCGGGCCTTTGTTTTGTCCTGGTCGTCGCCTTCCAGCGCCGGCCGGCCCGTTTTTCCTGATATGTTCCCGATAAGATTTTGCAGGCTGTCAATTATTTCACGCGCGGCTTCCGCATTAGTGGCGGAAATTGCACCAGTCAACAGATCGCTCATGGTTGACATAATTTCTGTAATCGCGCTGCTGCTATCTATGCCCTTTTCGCGGAAAATATCGGCAATATCGGATAGTGCTTTATTCTTAGCCTGATCGGAAATATCAAAGATATTGTTATGCCCGATGATAATCCCCTCAGGATTTTTTCCGTCTTGATAGAGCTTTTTGAGATCGCTGTTGACACCGGATTTAATGCTGCTGAAATTTTTTCTTTTGTCTTTGATTAAATGGGAATTTTCGCCGGTATCCCAGATGTATTTAACCAATTCCTCTGTATCTATAGACTTCAGGGATTCAATGGAACTTTCATCCGGGTAATAATTCCTGAGGGCACGGATGAGTTTGCTTTTGAGGGTGCCTTCGTTTCTATAGTTAAGGTTATTGATAGCTTCTTCAATATTTCTAAGAGTGATAATTACCGACACGGAGTTCTCCTGCGAGCTCAAAGGAAAAGTTATAGAATGAATCATAACATTATTTACTTTAATCGAGAACAGTATTATAAGAATAATGCACTGCTGAGAAAAAAGTAATTTTCCCGGGAGATTTTGACGATATAGAGTTCATGCATTCCGGATAGACTTCCAATAATGCTAAAAACTAATGACGGGGACAGCGCATGGAAGAAATAACAAGAGATCAATTTAATCATATTCTTGTCAGGCATTTTGAGCGTTTGACAGGATCGATAAATGCGGCCGGAGGATTGCCTCTGACTCTGGATAATATAGTTTTTTTTATCCTTTTCGGAGGGCGGGAACTGGAAATGTCCGATTATACTTCAGAAGTATCGGACAGATACACTATGGACGAGTTTCTTAAAGAAGCTAAGGATATGGGCATTGATGCGGATGACCATTTTCAGACGGCAATGCAGGAGCTGGTGCAAAAAAAATATATTGATCCTCGGCCTGATGGCCATATTCATGGTTATCAGGACTGCAAGGAAACTGCCCGAGTGTTAAACCGTATTTTCCCCGATATGCAGGGACTTCATTTGTTGGTTTATATATGGCAGACAATAGCCGAAGTAAACAGCGGGCGCACTGATCTGGAATCGGCCCTTTCCCGGTTTGATCAAACGTTGGATAATCATGGGGTCGTGCCGCCCAAACCGAAAATGCCGGTAATCAACCCACCACCAAAGCCCCAGGCCGAGACTCCTGTTGAAGAAAAAAAAGAGTCCGGAACAAACCGCAGGGGCAGCAGTATTATCCGTGATTATGTAATAACTGAAGCTCCGGTCAAGGTAATGCCGGCAGAGAAGAAAAATGCTGCGCCCGTTTTGGCGGATGGCCGCGGGGAAACTGACCCCGGCAGAGAACCGGAGATTGATCAAAGAATTCAGGAAGAAACCGCGGCGATGAAGCAAAAAATTGCTGAACTGGAAAGAACGATTGCGGCAGCGGAAGAAGAAAAACAAGCGGCTCCTCCGGAAGAGGCAGCGCTCTTAATGCCGGAAGAACCAGCCGAAGTTGCTGCCGAAAGCACTGCAGAGGCAAGTAATCATGGTGATGATGAAGTTGCCCGGAAAATAGCTGCTTTTGAAAAGGAACTGGCTCTGGTTTGTCCTATTTGCAAAACAGGCATTTTGCAGGAAAAATCAACGGTAGCCGGTAAAGTTTTTTATGCCTGCGAGTCAAAAAACTGCAATTTCATCAGTTGGGGAAAGCCGCATAATGTTCCCTGTACCCGCTGCAAAAATCCTTTTCTGGTCGAAGTTACGGATGCTGCCGGGCAAATTATTTTGCGCTGCCCCCGGGCGACCTGCCAGCACCGTCAAGCACTTAATCCTCAAAGCGTCAAAATAGTCCGCAAACGATTGGTCCGCCGCAAAGTATAGACCGCTTTTAAGTCGTTGTTCAGTAATAACTATGAAATTGTAATATCGAAACCGGCATAAGGGGCCGAAAAGAAATGGTTAGAAATGTAATAGTATTGCCATACCCTGATAACCTAAAGGTCACAAGAGGTAACGCGAGGTCACGAGGCCTGCGGGGGTGATTATTTCGTAACGGCCCCTAGCTGATTTTCAGCACTTTGGCGCCCCGAATTTTTCCTTCTTTTAATTCTGTCAGGGCAAGATTAGCGCCCTCCAGCGGATATTCTTCAACTTCCGGTAATAAAGGCACCTGTGCGGCAAGAATTAAAAATTCTTCGATATCTTTGCGCGTAACATTGGCCACGCTCTTTATTTCTTTTTCCAACCAGATATGCTTAGTATAATCCAATTGTAAAAGATTATTCTTGTCCGCGTCTTCCTTGCGGATCGAGTTGATGACCAATCTTCCCGCCGGAGCAAGGTTTTTCAACGCTTCGACAACCGGTTTCCATGCAGGAGTTGTATCAATGACGGCATGTAGTTTTTGCGGGCATTCATCGCCGATATCTCCCGCCCAGACCGCTCCACTCTCGCGGGCAAATCGGCGCTCATTTTCCTGCCGCGCAAAAACGAATACTTCTGACTGGGGATAGCAGTAACGAACGAGTTTCATGATCAGATGTGCGGAAGCACCAAAACCTGTCAGGCCAAGACTTCGGCCATTTTTCAAATTGGCCAGCCGCAGGGAGCGATACCCGATGGCTCCGGCACATAATAATGGCGCCGCCTGGGCATCGGTAAAAATATCGGGAATGGCAAATGCAAAATCTTCCGCAATTGCAACAAATTCCGCATACCCGCCGGGGACGTCGCGACCGGTTGCCCGAAAATCAGCGCAGAGGTTTTCCCTTCCCGAAAGACAATACTCGCAATGACCGCAAGCGGAATTTATCCAGCCGATACCAACTCTGTTGCCTGTGGCGAACTTCGCGGCTCCTTCACCCCGACCAACAACAGTACCGATTATTTGATGACCCAGGATGCAGGGAAGTTTTGCCGGAGGTGTCCTGCCTTCGATTTCATCGAGCTCAGTATGACAAACGCCGCAGGCGGAAATTTTAATCAGAATTTCTCCTTTATGTACCTGTGGCACCGGCAGATCCACCATTTTCAGTGGCTGCTTATTGCCGGAAACTATGGTTATATTTTCAAGGATTGCCGCTTTCATCTGTCTGGAATTACCCTTTTAAAGCAGCGGGCAATTCCAGATTTACATCAACCAGTTGAACATATTTTCGGGTGAGCTCATAAGTGGAATTTACTTTCAACTTATCGAATAAAAACGACAATTGTTTTTCCAGCTCAGCGCCCAATTGATGGATTGTCGCCGCCGGCAAATTCCACATCTCCAGTTTAAAGGAACCGAAACCTTTTTTGCGGGTTTTGTATATGAATTGTTCTTCGGTATCCTTTTCTTTCCATTCTCCCTTAAATTCTTTCTTTAAATATTCGTAGATTCTTTCTTTTAACTCCTGAGGAAAACTGGGACTATCATAAATTATATTCTGGAAACCCGTGGCCAGATGTATTTCGGCCGTGCCCACGGCCGGAAATTTGTCAAAAGCTTCATCCGGCAGCGTTGATGCTCCGTGCTGCACGGCTCCGGCTAATCCATACCGGCCTCTGGCCACTTCCGATAATTTTTCCAGCACGTCAAAGTCAATTTTAACTTCCGCCACGCTGCCGTCAGCCAGGGGAATGCCTCCATGCGTTGTTCCTGTCTGGACGCTGATCTTGCTGATCGGAACAGGTGGTTGATCGCCGTTTGTGAGAGATTCCAGATAGCCTTCCATGAAGGCCTGCAATTCTTCAATGGTACTGTTTTTCCCGCCGACTTCTCCTATCTCGCCGCCGACGGAGATGGCAATGCCTTGTGGTTCCAAATCCCTGATCATTGTTGTCAGTTCCGCCGCCAGAAGATAATTCGTTTCCTGTTGTTCTTTAACAGTTGCGCGGGTCAAATCCACCAGAGTTGATGTGTCAATGTCAATGTTATAGAAACCAGCCTCGATTGCTTCCCAGATTAAATTTTTTACTGCCTGTGTTTCTTTAACGGGATCAGCGGCATATTTTTTGGCATTGATTTGAAAATGATCTCCCTGAAGAAAAATTGGTCCCGAATAACCGGTTTTTATAGCAGCCGCAGTAACAGCACATGTATATTCCAGCGGTCTCTGTAAAGTATAATCTATTTCCGACCGGGCAATTTCAAAGATAACAGGACCAACATGGCCTTTAATGGCCGCACGAAAAATAGCCTGCGCGGCATCGTAAGTTATTGCCCGCAGGTTAATTGCCGGAACGGTAAAACCCTTTACTTCGCCACGTCCCATAGCTTCATAGAGTGGCCCAATGGATGCGGACATGATTCCAAGAGCCGCTGCCGTTCGGCGGATAAGCCAGCAGGCAGCATCAGCTGTTGCCCGATCCGGGCTGAACACCGCCGTGTAAATCAGATCATCAATCAGTTCATTTCTCAATTTTATCTCATCCAGAATACGGATATCGTTCCCGTCGAGTTGAACAATTTGTGCGCATCCGCTTTTTAGTTGATCCTTGTCTTCGTAAATCATCAGAGCTCCTTTAATCTAAATTTATACCGCGGGGAAATTACTCTTTGCCGCTCTTTGTCGGCAGTTTCCGGGCGTAAAGTAAAAATATCCGCCGGAATCTTTAACGGAATTTATTTCGGTAAAAAATGTTGAGCCATTTGAACTTCAGCAGAACTCCCGATATAAACAGGTGAGCATTGATCGAGCTTTTCCACTTTTATAGCCAGAATATCTTTCCTGCCGTCAGTTGCCCGTCCGCCGGCCTGTTCCATAATAAAAGCCATAGGCTGCAATTCAAACAA
Organism: Deltaproteobacteria bacterium; assembly: GCA_025361065.1. GTDB lineage: Bacteria > Desulfobacterota > Syntrophia > Syntrophales > Smithellaceae > MVRV01. The sequence continues at coordinate 14,878 of JANYAY010000101.1, read as the reverse complement.
GAGTCGTAACTTTCCCCGCGGTGATTTCCGCAGGGCCGGATATGTAAACAACCCGCCTTTTTTTATTAACACCTGATTGATATCTGGCACGAACCCACCGCTGTAACGCAGTTTGTAGCCTTCTTTTTCCAGTGTTTCGATAAAGGCAAGATGCTCCGGCGTCCAGTCACGGCGCAAACCTCCGGGTGAAAGAATTGATCCCTTTTCATTTAGCCTTATATTTTCCTGCGCCAGCACATATTCGCCCTCGCGATTGAGAACAAATTCATGCGCTCCTTTACCCGCGGAGTAAACCATTGTAATCAGTGGGCCATAAGTAATGTAGAGCGCCGCGGCCATCGTGTTTTTGCCGGTATCAAAAACCGATTCTTTGTGAATGCCGATAATCGTGCCGATGGCCAGATTAGAGTCTACCAGTGACGAGCCATCCAGCGGATCAGCCGTTACAATATACTTTTCAGAACCGGAACCGATTTGAATTATATCATACTGTTCTTCGGAAGCATATTCCCAGACAAAGCCGGAGAACTGTAGTTGATTTTTTAAAATCTCATCCGAACTGCGATCCAGTGAAAGCTGGTCTTCGCCGTAAATATTTTTGAATCCGGCCAGTTTACGGTTGGCTTCGTGAATTTTTGCGGAAATATATTTACCAACTACGGCAATTTGCCAGATGAGGCGGCGCAATTCCACTTCCACTCCCTCCATCCACATGTGCCGTCTTAAATCCACCATATTTTTTGTATAATCACTAATTCCTTCGCCCATTTTCCCTCCTCATAATTGTAACAACCTGCCGTTTTCTTGTGAAATACAATTATCAGGCAGAATAGAGTTAACTCCGATTTTTCTTTCGATAAAATTAATCGTTATCTATGGTAATAACTTTTGCTAATGCTTTTTCCAATTCAGCAATTGTATAAGGCTTCATTATTGCACCCGTAAAACCGTATTTCCAATATTCTTCAATGACCGGATCACGGACGTAGCCACTGGATATAATCGCCTTGACTTCAGGATGAATAGCCAGCCATCGGCGAATTGCCGTTTCCCCTCCTTCATCACCGCGCAAGGTTAAATCCATAATTATCAAAGAAAAAGGCCGGCCGGCTTCCTTTGCTTTACCGTAAATAGCCAAAGCTTCTTCATGGCATTCGGCAGTGGCCACTTCATAACCCAGATGGATGAGCATGCTCGAGGTTACCTCCAGCAAAATCCGTTCATCATCAATTAAGAGGATTTTGGGCTGAGCGCTTTTCTTTATTTCTTCATTCCCCTTGGTGTTCCTTTTACCGCATTCTTCATCCACGGCTGGAATATAAACCGTAAAGATAGTACCGGCTCCGGGCTCGGAGTCAACGATAATCAATCCTTCATGGTTCTTAACAATGGAGTAACAAATAGCCAGTCCCAGTCCCATACCCTTGATGTTGCTCATTTGTTTGGTTGTAAAATAAGGGTCGAACAGTTTCTTCATGTGTTCTTTGGGAATCCCCACGCCATGATCTTTAACATACCATTGAAGATAATTGCCGGCCAGCAGAGGCGGTACCTGATCTGCATTCAGGCGTTTATTTTGCGCACCGATTTCAATAGTTCCGCCCTGCGGCATCGCTTCGGCTGCGTTGGTTACCAGATAATGGGTGACCTGATGCATTTGTCCTTCGTCAATTTGGGCAGACCAGAGGTCATCAGCAAAGTCAAATTTACATTTGATATTTTTCCCACTCACGGAAAAAATTGCCGCTTCCTGCAATACCTTGGCTAGAGAAGATGTTTTCCGCAAGGGGCTGCCTCCACGCGAATAAGTAAGCAGACGCTTGGTTAACGATTTTGCTTTCAGGCAATGTTCTTCAGCGCGGGTAAGCCTCTCATAAAGTTTATCCGGTGACGTTGCTTCTATTTTAGCTAAAGAAAGGGAACCCAGGATGGCTGTAAGGATGTTGTTGAAATCATGAGCAATGCCACCGGCTAAAAGGCCGATAGACTCCAGTTTCTGCGCTTTGGCCAGCTCCATTTCCATAAATCCGCGTGCGGTTATATCCCGCCCCAGTGATTCAAGATAAACAATTTTTCCTTTTTGATCCTTTATGGCAATTACCGTAAATTCCATCATCACAGTCCTGCCGTCTTTTGCCGACATTGCCAGAATGAGGTTTTTTACAAAATCTTTACCACCTTTCATCTCTGCGATTGCCGCAAGCCAGCGGGGATAATATTCGGGGAGAATAAATTTTGCATAAATCTTAGGATCATTCAGATAGTCATCAAGGGAGTAACCGAGAATTTTTTCCGCCGCTTCGTTGATATAGACTGTTCTGCCGTCACTAAATTGTGCCCGCAACAATGCCTCATCGGCATAGCTGGTGAGCCGTTCATAGACTTCCTTAATTTCATTTGCCCCGATATCCGCCTGCTTGGACAAGGTAACATCAGTCATTGCGGCAACCACTCCGTCGATATTACCGTTTTCGTCAAGGCAGGGTGCAGCATTGACGGAAAGAATGATTCTTTTGCCCCCGGGAAATTCCCAGATACATTCTTTTCCGGCAACAGCTTTTCCTGTTTTCATTATGTAATCGAATATTGAACCGTCATCTTCAGCAACTGCTTGTCTGTCGGGTACAGCGAAATGCCAGGGCAAATCCGAGCATCTGCTTCCCACAATTTGATCGCATCCCGGTCCGACTATTTTCTGTAATGAGGAATTGATAGATGATATTTTTCCGGTCTGATCAAAAAAGATGATTCCTTCGGGTAGTATTTCCATCAAATACCGGAACCGATTCTCATTGTTTTGGAGTGCCGTTACCTTTTGTGCTGAATTATCTTTTCCCGGTTTCCGTTCTTCTGCTAAAGATAATATGCCCATTATTCTTCTGCCTTTCGATAAAAACAAAATAGAACCAATTAAAATATCATTATCTATATACTGCCAATCATGTTTATTACCCAATATTCGCTGTCATTACAAGCAAATATTTGATTACATAATTAGTCTCGGAAGTATCGTCAGAAAAAGTTACGATGCGTGAAACCGGATTACTTGATTAATCTACGCTGCATCTTGAACAGGGCTAAGGGTAAGATAATCAAACTAAATACGGTAAGATAACTAAGCCCGGCAACAACATCCCCATTGAATGTACCATAATTCAGGGCGCGCACAACATTGACCAGATGAGTCAGGGGCAAGGCCAGTGCAACTTGCTGTGCCCATACCGGTAAACCGCTCAGCGGGAAAAAAGTGCCGCTGAAAAGAAACATCGGAGTAACAAACAAGAACACCGGCAGATTGAAGAGATCAATAGTTTTAACCAGACCGGTAAAGTACATCCCTACGGCGCCGAAGGCAATGCCGCCCAGAAAGGCAACAGGGAGAATCAACAACGCGGCAGGATAACTCACCAACCCGAAGAAGCTGATCACAACCAGCATAATGGCCGTCCCGATCAGCGATTTTGTTGCTCCCCAGACTATTTCGCCGATGATGATTTCGTCGGCGTTAAGGGGTGTGGACATCATGGCTTCAAATGTTTTCTGATAATACATACGAACAAAAGAACCGTAGGTGTTTTCAAAAAAAGCGTTGTTCATTATATTGATGGCAACTAGTGCCGGAGCAATAAAACTTATGTAGGATACCTGGCGTGTTTCATAATTGATAGGGCCGATCAGTCCGCTGAAACCAACGCCAAACGCTATCAGATAAAATAAAGGTTCTAAAAAAGGTGGCAGAAAATTAATCTTCCAGCTTGCGCGGTAAACCGTCAGGTTACGCTGCCAGACCCGGATAAAACGCCAGGAAATATCAACTTTCATTCCCTCAACTCCCTGCCCGTTAATTTTAAAAAAACATCTTCCAGAGTGGCGGAACGCAACACGCAGTCTTTGTTTTCAAAGCGATTACAAATATCGCGGTATAGTTCGTGGCCATCGGCAGCATAAATAATCAGGCGATGACCAAGATCTTCCTGTCGGACATCTTTTCCCTCCATATACGTTAAGAATTCTTTTCCCGGCTCCGTAACTTCGATAATATGGCGACCGGTATAATCACTGATTAATGACTGCGGCGATCCCTGAACCAGAATATTTCCATTATCCATAATCACCAACTCGTCACAAAGCCGCGCTGCTTCATCCATATAATGCGTGGTGAGTAAAATTGTTATGCCCTGCGCTTTCAGCGTGTCGAGCTTTTCCCAGACTTGATGGCGGGACTGGGGATCAAGGCCGGTCGTCGGCTCATCGAGTATTAACAGCTCTGGTTTGTTAATTAAAGCACGGGCAATGATCAGCCGGCGCACCATTCCTCCCGAAAGCTGGGAAATCTGCTCATTCCGGCGTTGCTCCAGAGCGAAAAATCGCAACAACTCCAATGCTCTTGCCCGGGCCGTTTTTTTATCGATGTTAAAATAACTCGCAAATACTTCAAAATTTTGTATCACATTAAGATCAGGATCAAGGGTATTTTCCTGCTGGCAGACTCCGATACGTGATTTAATAACCCTTGCCTGGGTTTTAACATCAAGGCCGAATACGAAAAGATCACCAGCTGTGACTGGAGAGGCGCCATAAATCATTTTGATGGTTGATGTCTTACCGGCGCCATTGGGACCGAGGATGCCGAAGCACAAGCCTCTCTCCACAGCAAAGGAAATTTCCTTAACGGCAATAAAATTGCCAAAAGATTTCTTTAATTTCGCAGCTGTAATCAGAGGCTCGTAGTTGTTCACATTTAATTTTTCCAGGTACGTATCCATAATTTAGAGATAAACTTATGTTAAGAGAGTTGGCCTTGTCAATAGAAAGTGCAGATATGCGTCTATGTAAAACAGCATCAGTTGTGTGTTTTTCTTTTTGGTCATCCGGCGGGCGGCATTTGCTTTGCAATTTTAAATGATTATACTAATTAAAATTTAATCCCCGCGGGAGACAAAACCCTGAAACTTACAATTTTCAATAGACTGATTATCAGTAATTTTCTTATTATTCTTCTGGTCGGTATCAGCGGCATTTATACGATCATTTCCTTGAATGCACTAAATCATCTTATCGAATCCGTCATCAGGCAGGAAACCAGTATCATCAAGCTTAGCGAAGAAGCACTGGAAGGTATATACAGCATGACGGCGGCAGAGGACAAGTATCTCATCTCTGGCGATCAGGATTATTACCAACAGTTCCAGCAGATAAGAAAAGACTTTATGGGAAAGGTTAATAAGCTGGATAACATGTCGGATACAAAGGTAAAAAGCGTTTTTATAACTGATATCAGAAAATATCAGCGTAGTTATGATGCTTTGGAAAAAGCACACAAAGCTTTAGTGGATGGTCGCAAGCTAAAAAAAACTAATAATCAGATGTATTTAACCAGCCGGGAGCAAATAGTCCTTAATATCGATCAGAGGCTGCGCAATCTGGCAGAAATTGCGACCGAAGACAGGAATTCAAAATTGCAGCAATCAAAAGATATGTCCCAGCGGGTTACCAATTTTATCACTGTCTCGGTAATTCTTGCCGTTATTTTTGTCATCGCCATAACTTTTATTAATACGCGGAAAATAAATTTACCCATGAAGTTACTGGGTGAAAGGACGAAAGACATCGCGGGGGGTAAAATATGTGACCCGCTGGATATTTCTTCACCGCCGGAACTCAAAGAATTGGCAGATTCTTTCAATGTGATGTGTGCAAGGCTAAAAGAGCTCGATCAGTTGAAAATTGATTATATCAGTCATTTGTCTCATGAATTACGCACTCCTTTAACGGTAATCAAAGAAGCATCCTTAATGCTTCAGCAGGGTGTTTTAGCAAAAGCTCCGGAAAAACAGGATGAACTATTTGAAATAATCAAGATGGAATGTGAACGGCTGATATCATCTGTCAACCGCATTCTGGATTTATCGCGGATGGAAGCCGGGGACATGTTTTTTTCCTTTCAGCAGACCGACATTGCGGCCGTCATAGGGAAAAGTATTTTGCAGTTGATGCCCCTCATGCGTAATAAAAAAATGGATATCCAACTGGAAATTCCGCCGGACATTCCTTTACGGCAAATGGATACTGAAAGAATTGGAGAAGTACTGGAAAATTTATTAGGTAACGCTTTAAAGTATACGCCGGCTGGAGGAAAGATCACTGTTTCCGCGGTGAATAAAAGTTGTGACCATTCTGTAGAGATATCCGTAACGGACAACGGCATGGGTATTCCCGAGGATGGATTACTGCAGGTTTTCGATAAATTCAAACGTGTCGACGACAGGCGGGGGGCAGTCCGGGGAACGGGGCTGGGCCTGGCCATAGTCAAATATATCATCAATGCACATGGAGGAAATATATGGGTAAAAAGCAAAGTGGGCGAAGGGAGCACCTTTACCTTTTCTTTGCCTGCATCATAATAGTGCCGATTTTAATGAATGGATGTATCCGCACATATGAAGGATTATTGACCAGGTCGGATTTCCGGAAAGCACAAGTTCTGCGACAACAAGGAAACTTTCCGGCATCATTGAATACTTACGAGCAAATTATTGCGGCGCATCCCCGAATTGGCGATAAAGTTCTTTTTGAGATGGGTATTATTTATGCATCTCCCACTAATAAGCAGAAGGATTATCAAAAAGCTTTGAATTGCTTTCAGAGAATCATCAAGACTTATCCTCAAAGCAAATATGGGCAAAACAGCGAAGTGATGATTAATCTTCTCGACACGGTCATGAACAGTAACAACAAACTGATATCGCGCCAGAAGCAGATAGAAAATCTCGAACAGAAGTTAGCAGATTTGGAAAAAACGCTGGAGAAGATTAAAGAGATTGATATGTCTCTGGAAAAAAAGAAAAAATCAATCCCTTGAAAAGCATGAGGTCTCTGATGGATAGAATTTTAATTGCTGATGATGATTTAAACATCCTGAAAGTCCTGAAGATGAGGCTCGAATCCGCAGGCTACCAGGTGGAAACAGCCTCGGAAATCAAGACAGCAAAAGATCTGGCCGCTAAAAATGAATATGAACTGGCCATTCTTGATCTGAAGTTTTCCTCGGGCAGCGGTATTGATCTTATGAAGAGCATCCGCGCGGTCGATCCCGATCTGCCGATTATCATTTTGACAGCATACGGCACCATTGAAAGTGCGGTCGAGGCTATGAAGGAAGGAGCCTACATTTATCTGACCAAGCCCTTTGACCATCGGGATCTGCTTTTACAAATCAAAAACGGCATTGAGAAATCCAATCTTTCCCGGGAAGTGAAAAGACTAAAGAGCATTATCAGTCAGGATCATAAGATTCAGGATATCATCGGCCGGAGTGCCGCTATGCAGAAAGTTTTTGATCTGGCATACCTCGCTGCGGAGTCTAATTCCAATGTTTTCATCAGCGGCGAGAGCGGAACAGGTAAAGGAATGATTGCACGGGCATTGCATCAACTGAGCGACAGAAAGGACAAACCTTTCATTTCCCTTAATTGCGCAGCTATTCCCGATACCCTGATTGAAAGTGAGCTTTTTGGATTTGAAAGGGGTGCTTTTACCGGTGCTGTGGCCAGCAAAAAAGGGCATTTCGTACAGGCTGACGGGGGGATAATTTTCCTCGATGAAATATCAGAAATTCCCCTGGCCATGCAGGGGAAACTTCTGAAGGCTATTGAAGATAAGGAATTTTATCCGTTGGGATCGCAGAAGACCGTCAAGGTGGACATGCGGATTATTTCGGCCTCCAATAAGGATATCGCCAAGGAAGTGGAAAACGGGAATTTTCGCAGTGACCTCTTTTATCGGATACATGTAATTCCTATTAAAATGCCGGCCTTACGGGAGAGAAAAGAAGATATTCCTCTGCTGATGGAATATTTTTTAGAAAAAACTGCCATGAAGCTCAATAAAAATATCAAAACCGTCACACCACAGGCTTTAACGAAAATAATGCTTTATTCCTGGCCCGGTAACGTCAGGGAATTAGAAAATGTTATTGAATGCTCCGCCGTATTGGCAAGAGATGATGTAATCAGCGAAGACATGATAGTACTGCCAACTCAGAAAATTGATGAAAATGCCTTCAAACCATTTCGGGAATCCAAGCATGATTTTGAGCGCAGATATCTTATTGAATTAATGAAACTCAGCAGAGGCAATATCAGTCAGGCCGCCAAACTGGCCGGCAAGTATCGAGCTGATCTCTATGCCCTGCTGGAGAAATATAAGTTAGATCCTCTCGAATATCGCCAAGGCTGAAGGAATAATCATACATATAAAGATTGCAGCAGGACAAAGATATTCCCGTGTTTGAACCTTTTTGCCTGTATGATAATTCCTTCACTTGGCTCATTCATCCGGACTATTAACCAGAACATAATCATTATTTTAATTTGTTATATCAACATGTTATAAATATACTGCCTCCCTGGTACACCTCTTGCTATAACCTTATATTAAATAATGCAGAGTCTTAATAAAAAAAACAACATTTATTGCCAAATTAAAATTATTTCCGGCACTTAACCTTGCACTAAATAGAAAAACTGCTGCACATAAGGAGACATGAAGATGATTAAGAACTATTTTGAGAATGAAACCCGAGTCCTTAACCGGACAAAATATTTTAAACAGGTATTGATGATGATATTTATTGCTGTTGCCGTAATTATTTTCACCAACTTGTCTTTTGCCGCGGAGAAAGCGTCAAAATATCAGGTTGTGGTTGGCAATGATGAAAAGGCCTATCTCCTGGACACCACTACAGGTTTTACCTGGATTCTGACCTATCGCACAATGGCGACAGGAAGAGAGCCCGTAGCCATACCATATAAATTCATCAAAATATCCCCCGTCAATCAAAAGGATTTCATTATAGAAAATGCTCAGGGTCTTTCACTGCCACCGAACGGCAATTAGCAGAGTGTTTCTTGGTTTTTCGCTAAGATATGTTGTTGTTTTCAAATATTATCAGAAACAACTATTTAGCATAATTTGTATAAACAAGTCAGAGAAAGTTATGGAGGTTCGTCATGAAATTGTTGGTTGTAGATGATAATGTGGAGATCGTGAGACTGCTGTCTTCTATACTGGACCTGTCCGGACATGAAGTAGGTTCCGCATATAATGGGATGGAGGCCATAGAATGGCTGCAAAATAATTCGTGTGACGCCGTGATCACGGATGCCGAAATGCCTAAACTCGGTGGTGTTGAAGTTTGCCAATTCATTAAGCTGCAGCATCCCGAAATATATATCATCGGAATAAGCGGTTCCTCTAAGGCTTTAAAAGAGCTCACCGATGCCGGTGCCGATGTTTGTTTTCCCAAACCTTTCCATATTGACGACATAGATAAAGCAATTGAGGGACGATTTTATTCATCTGGTTCCTCTTTCGGTTCATCCGCAGGAATTAGTGCTCAAAACAGATTGTGAGGACAGAAATTAAACATTGGAGAATAGGATATGAAAATATCTGTGCAATCCCGGGCGCCGCGTTACAAAGGCAAAGTGCCTGTGGAACTGGAATCCGGCAAGGGCGTTACACGGGACTTTAATGGTGCGGGGATATTCTTCGAGTTGGATAGATCCTTTTCCCTCGGGCAGCCTGTTTTGTTCACTATCGTTCTGGAACATATAGATCCTGTGGGTCCCGTTAGTGTAACCTGCCGGGGAGAGATCGTCAGGGTTGAGGAAAACGGGCAAAAGATAGGAGTAGCTGCCACCATTAATTCTTATTCGTTTGCAACGTTCCAACGAACAATTAAAAATTCATAAAGGATAAATTGATTTGGGCGACGAACCGTGTAACAAGAAAACGGCATCGCATCCCCGCTTATCCGGAATGTATTGCTGCGAAACGTTATAGAGTATTATTTATCTATTGGAGGAAGTAAATATTGATTGGAAAAACTACCCATTCTCCCGAGGAAATGAAAAAGCTGTTCCGCTTCCGTTATCGTACCTATTGCATCGAAAAGCAGTATTTGCCCGCAGCGAATTATCCCGAACAAGCCGAGTCCGATGAGCTGGATGCCTACTCTTTCCAACTCTCCGTATGGGATATCTTGAATCCCGGAAGGCTGCTCGGGTGTGTCCGGCTGATCCCCCCCAACCCGCGGGGACTTCCCTGTTTAGATCACTTTGCGATCACGGAGAGGGCTGTTGCCCTGGCAAGCGCCGCGGAGATCTCTCGTTTTATAGTCTCATCAGAAGCAAGGAGCAGCGAGCGCAGGAAAGTATTCCAGATGCTCTGCCAAATGACGTATCGTCTTCTTCTGACACACCGTTTGAGCAACTGTTACATGATCACGGATGAGCGGTTCTACAAACTTATATGCCGCATGGGTTTTCCTTACCAGAGGCTCGGACCCACCTTACCGTTCATGGGAGGAACTTTTCCGTGTGTAGTCCCTACAGAGGCGCTTACCCAGTTACCCTGGTTACAGGATGACCCTTTTAACCATGCGGCATAGATCGGGCAGAAGGCCTTGAGCCGGTGGACCACTGGCCGTCATCCATCCGGGCGACATTCTCACAGGCGAGGATGCGCTACCTCGAGCAGGAGGGAAAGGTCATTTATACATCCAAGAATAACAAAGACGTTCCGGAATGGATAGCGAGAGGGATTTTGGGAAAGATGTAACGGGGTGTCCTTTTACTTCCGGGGAATTGAATAGGCAGCGTTTCCAGACTCCTTCAAGTTGGCAAATTCCCGGATTCTTGTAACCATTGTAGGTGTCTGGGAAGGAGAGTTGCCAAATCATATTTCTCCAGAATTGTCTTTCTTGCACTAGTTCGCAAAGTAAGCATCTGATCAGGATTATCGAGAGCATCGGCAACCCTGCCGGCTATTTCTTCTGGTGAAAAGAAATCAACCAAAATACCATTAACACGATCCTGTATAACTTCAGTCACCGGCGGTGTATTGGACGCCACTATTACACAACCGGTGGACATAGCTTCGAGCATAGACCAGGACAGGACAAAAGGGCGTGTTAAATATATGTGTACGGAAGATGCCCGCAAAACCTGCAGATACTGAGAATAAGGAAGTCTTCCGGTGAAGTGTACCCGAGACAAATCCAAATCCAGTGTTTCCATCATCAACTGCTGAAAAGTTTTTCCATCGGGAAGACGGCGGCCATAGGCCACCCTATCTTCACCCACAACAACGACATGACAAGCTTTTCTCTTTTTTTGTAATAAAGACACTGCTTCCATAAACTGGGGAAATCCCCGATAAGGTTCCAGACCGCGGCTCACATAAGTAACAATCTCTTTCGCCCCGGATAAATCCAAACCAACCGCGTGCAGAAACAGTTTTTCGCCTTGCCTCGGACAGAAGTAATTCGTGTCAATGCCGTCATGAAGAATATTTATTTTCCCCATAAATTCTTTCGGAAACTGCTGCGCTTGCCAATTGGTCGGGCACAACCCGGCATCACAGCTGCAAAGGTCTGTCAGAATCGGTGCATTCTTCACGCGAATGCGCAGCTTGTCATCCGGTGTCACAGGCTCACCCGGATCGAAACCAACATCTGCACCATCAGCATTATAATACCACTCAAAATAGCATAACAGTTTGGCCTGCGGAAAAATATCCTTGATAAACAAAGTTGGCCCCCATCCTGAATGGCCATAGACTATGTCCGGGACAAAACCATCTGCCTTCAGCTTATCCAACAGTCGATAGACAGCCTGCCCCTGAAGAACAGCATTTTCAAAAGGTTTCAGATAGTGATGTGTCTCTTTGTGTGGTTTCCTCAATTGGGTATAAATAACTTTTTGCACTCCGGGTATCTGGCCTTCGTGCCGGGCAGTTCCAAAAACTACCTGATGAGCAGGATCATGAGCCAAAGCCACCGCCAGATGGCGAAACTGTGCCGGAAAATTAGAATGCAAAAAAAGAATTTTCATAATATTACTGTCAGATATGCAAATAGAAACATTTTGTCATTCCGGCCCCCGAGTCGGAATCCAGTAATTATCCTCATTCCGGATCTATTCTACAACAAACACCCTTGCCACGTTGATCAAAATCTTATCTTCTCTTTTGAGTTGATAGATACCACGCCAAATTCCTTTGGGAAGTGGATGATCAAACATGTTTCTTTTCCCAACATAACTTACCCATGTTTTACTGTTTTTTGTCAGTGGTTTTTCTGTATCGATAACAACTCGGTTATCAGGTGTCGTCAATGTGAAATGTTCTACATCGCCCTTCAGTATTCCGAATAAATGAACCCAGAAGACCAGGGCTGGAAGTACGGTTAAATCTGCTTTTGTCGCTGAGAAATCACCCCGCCATAGTTCAGTCTGCGCCGGTTCTTTTGACGCAAAGCCTGCCCGGATCAAACCTGTTGGTACATAATCCAATGATCGTTCCCAGAGAGGATGGCGAGGTACATTACAGCCGGCCGCAGTCGTTATGCCTACAAAAGGGTCGACAATTTTTCCCTGATAACGAACTGTAAAATGGATGTGAGGGAAAGATGACAGGCCTGATGAACCCACCATTCCCAAAACAGTTCCTTTATCGACGTGGTTCCCGGGTTTAACCGCAATGCTGTGATTGCGCAAATGGCAGTATTGCGTTTGCCAGCCGTTGCCATGATCGATAATTGCACCATTGCCACATTCGATATTATTTACCTCTGAATGCTGCGCCTGATCAGCAATCATCAGGTCGGAAATGTTATCCCGCACATTCGTCACAACACCACCGGCTGAGGCCAGTACCGGAACACCGCGCTTCATGGCCTGCATATCTGATATACCAAAATCAGTCCCATTGTGACTATGATAGGTTTGCCTTCCGCAACCAAAATCCACTTCTTTACCACTCGGATCCAGGTCAACGTAATGCATGATATAGCAGTCACTGCCTAATGTGCATTTGATCGGTTGCGCAAAGGTTGGAAAGGCGGCTATTTCCGTGCTTTCGATTAATGAAGGCCACGCAACATGGAACATTGCAATGACGAAAACACAGAATAAATATTTGCGTATTGAGGATGTCATTTGGTTATTTGTTTTACTGTATCTTCGGTTTGGTTTCTCCGTCTGCAGATGGAGAAGTTACCGCGGGAACCGATATATCTATAACTCCATTGGCAGCTTCATAGCGCCGGATAAGATTGCCCAGTGTCACAGCTATACGTTTAGCTGTTTTCAATGAAACAGCCACTTTCGTTTCTATGCGCACCACATTCGGTTCAACCGAGGGATTGCCAAAAATAAACACAACCTCCTCTGCACCGAATCCAATATTAAAGATTCCGGAATAGTTCGTTTTCACACCTTCTTCCACGAAACGGACTTGTCTTTGTTGAACCATTCTAATATCCGGAGCATCCTGAGTTTTCTGATTCTTTGCTTCATCTGTGATCTTGTCATCCTTGGCCATATCATTCTCCTTTTATAAATTTGTATAATGCTTTGACTGTCGAATATTGTTTGGCCGAGTTCTTTTCAACTCGTCCAGTTTACTTTTGTCATTGCCCGGCTAGAGTGCGGGTAATCCAGCTTTCGTATTCCCCTTCTTTTGTAAAGAGTGATAAGGGATATTTCTCATGCCGGTTCAATCCTCCTGCGATTGAACCGGCATTTTAATCTTACTGCTGCCAGCTTTGCGCCAGAATGTTCTGATATTGCTGATCATTCATCATGGCATTATACTTCTGCATTAAATCCATACCGCTATTGTTGTTGATGGCACTCATCGTATCAACGATTGTCTGTATATCCGCGCGGGTTATGTAATGTCCGTCCGTTACTTCCAGCCTTTCAATGCCGTAATTTGTCTGCTGGAATTCACTGACTATCTTCATGTAGTTATTGGAGTCGACAAATACATAAAGATCATTGTTTTGTTTGACAAGTACCGGTTCGGTGGTTGTTATACCATCAGTAAGCTTTAATGTGTCCGTGTCGCCGCTTACTCCGGCAGTTTCATTAAGTGTGTCCTGACCGTCTGTTCTGCGGAAAAGGTAAGTGTCACTGCCGTCGCCGCCGGTTAGTGTGTCATTGCCTTGCCCGCCATCCAAGGTATCGTTGCCGGCATTGCCGGTAAGTGTATTGTTGGCTGCGTTACCGATGATGTAATTATCAAGGGTATTGCCGGTTCCATTGATGGCTGATGTTCCGGTTAAGGTCAGATTCTCCACGTTGGCGCTTAGCGTATAGGTGACAGAGCTTTGGATTATGTCTGTACCTTCACCGGCATTTTCTGTTACTGTATCTCCCGTATTATCCACAATGTAGGTGTCATCGCCCAAGCCACCACTCATGTTATCTGCTCCTGTGCCGCCGCTTAGTGTGTCATTACCGGCTGCACCGGTAAGAGAATTCGCTGCGCTGTTACCGGTTAGGTAATTATCTAATTCATTGCCGGTACCGCTGATGGCTGATGTTCCGGTTAAGGTCAGATTCTCCACGTTGGCGCTTAGCGTATAGGTGACAGAGCTTTGGATTATATCTGTACCTTCTCCGGTATATTCTGTTACGGCATCCCCGATATTATCCACAATAAACGTATCGTTACCCAAACCGCCACTCATGGTATCAATCCCATTACCGCCTGACAGGACATTGTTGTTACTATTGCCGCTAAGTGTATTGTTTAATGTATTGCCCGTGCCATTGATAGCCGCTGTTCCGGTCAATATCAGGTTTTCCACATTGGCGCCTAAGGTATAGGTAATAGAACTCTGAACTGTATCCGTCCCTTCATTGGCGTTTTCAGTAATAGAGTCGCTGGAACTGTCCACAATGTAAGTATCATTACCGGCGCCTCCTCTCATCGTATCTGCCCCAGTAGCGCCGCAAAGGATATTGTCAGCACTATTCCCTACAATCGTATTATTCAATTCATTACCTGTTCCATTAATGGCTGCCGT
>JANYAY010000094.1 GCA_025361065.1 Deltaproteobacteria bacterium | reverse complement strand
AAATGTACGATGAACTTCAAGAATATGTTCCTTGCTGGATCACGATTCCTGAATTAATTTTTCTGATAACAGGCTTTGTTGTGTTATCGACATAAATATGAGCGAAAATCGGTGTTCAAGGAAATGTAATACTTCCACGGGTCTCCTTTTTTCACATAGGAATTCTGAATCAGAATTCCGCACGGTTCTTCTGACAGAACAATCTTTTCGGAACTCCGGGAATTCAGCATCGACATCCCCTCATATGGTCCCAGTTCTGTTTCACGGATTCCCTTCATATAAAGGATTCTGTGAAACTTCAGAATTGTTACAGGGCATGATTTCTCTGCTAACTTTTGACGTTTTTTCTTGCTTTACCCATAGCATCTGCTGCGATCATGGCATTGAGGATTTTTTCAGGAGCGATAATGCCTGCTTCGTGATGGATGGATTCCGCAGGAGCGCAGGCCTTTTCAGCCGCCATCATCAGTCTGTTCCGGTCTATGTTTCCCAATCCGATGTCGGCGAACGTGGTCGGCAAGCCGATTTCCTCGCAAAACGAGAACACGGCTGCCGATTCCAGCGGTGAAGCGTCCGCGAGCTGAAGGCCCGTCAAAACGCCGAAGGCCACTTTCTCACCATGGTAGAACGAATGAGTTTCTTCCAACGCTGTCAATCCGTTATGAATGGAATGGGCTGCCGCCAGGCCGGAGCTTTCAAACCCGATTCCGCTCAGCAATATGTTCGCCTCGATAATGTGGTTCAAGGCCGGTGTGACGATATGCTTTTCGCCGGCGATTTTAGCGGCCGCGCCGAACATCAGCAACGTATCATAGCAGAGCCTGGCGAGATTAAGCCCCGTCATTGTGCTGTATCCGCCACATTCGTTCGCCGATTGGGTGCGGTCACAGGACCTGGCTTCGAACCATGTCGCCAGTGCGTCACCCATCCCGGAAATGAGAAAGCGTGTCGGTGCCTCGGCGATGACAGTCGTGTCCACCAGCACCACCTGCGGGTTCATTTTTTGATAATGAACGGAATCAAAAACGCCTTCCTCCGTGTAGAGGATGGCGCAGCCGCTGCATGGGGCATCTGTCGAGGCGATGGTGGGAACGATGATTACCGGGATTTGGGCCCGGTCAGCGGCGATTTTGGCCGTGTCAATTGTTTTTCCGCCGCCCATGCCGACAAGGACGCCCACCTGCTTGCGGCTGATAATGTGGGACAAACGGCTCAATTCTTTTTCACAGCACTCGCCCATGAACGGCTCGATGCAAATCGAGTTCGCGGACAATTCATCGCCGTATCTGTCAAGGATATTTTCTCTGACGCTGCGGGAAGCCAATATCAGTCCGTTGTTGCCCATTAAATTGACCCAATGGGGCAGTTGATCCAGAGCCTTCTCGCCCTGGATGTATTTTCCGGGGAAAACCGCTTTCAGGAACATATCCATTTTCCTCCTGTTCATTTGCTGATGATGCTGTATTAATTTATTTTTCTTTCATTTCATATCCACTGGCGGACAATAGCCGCCCCCGGCCACACTGCGAAACTTGCGATAAGAACAACAGGAAGCGGCATAACGCCGATAAGACCTGCGAGGGATGGCAGTCTCTTACCGTACGAAGTGATGGTGATATCGGCAAGAAAAGTCAAGAAGTCGAGATGTTGATATATGAAAAGCCGCCTGTACCGGTGAAAATCGGGGCAGGCGGCCTTTCATGCCATCTTGAAGCAGGCTTGAATCATGTGCATTGAAATCCAGCTACTTTTTGACCCTCGTATAGACGGATATGGAAACCACCTTGGACTCCGTGCCAGGTTCCATATAGCGCACCTTGAGAGAATCCTTGGCCTTATCGTAGGTACAGATAAGCACGCCATCATCATCCACCATATAGATAGATTTGCCGTCGTCATCAATCACGCCAAGCAATGTTTCTTTCGACTTGGGGGAAAAACGTTCTCCATAAAAGCTGTGCCCGTCCTGCTTTGTGATCCGCAGGGTGAAATCCACGGGAGCCGAAAAAAATTTAGGTTCCGTGGTCGGTTCGGTATGGCTGAGCTTGCCCATGGCAACGGTGCCGATGTCCGAAGTTATCTTCCAATCCCCAACCATGTTCGGAACGGTTCCGGCAAAAGCCAGGGTGACCCCAAGACAAAGTGTGAGAACTGCCGCTAATGGAATTCTTAGTTTCATAGCTTCCTTCTTGAAATATAAAAATATTTAGAGAAAATATCAGAAAGACCTTTTATTAATCCTTAAATAAGCGCAATTATAATAAGAGATAAACTTCCTAAGATTTTTCTAACAATCGCTATCAAACAAATTATTGGCTAAGAAATTAGGCGAGCCTCTCCTATATTTATAGTTGCTCGTTTTCAAATTGTATG
>JANYAY010000089.1 GCA_025361065.1 Deltaproteobacteria bacterium | reverse complement strand
TTTTATGGCCTAAGTTTGCCTGAAATCTTCCGACAAACATTATCGCTATGTCAAATGGCTCTTGCTTTTACTCCCGAACCAAATCCTATCTCTCTTTTCATTTATCCGTGCTAGTTTTCATAAAACTTTTGACACTACCATTGATTAATTTATTCAATACCTGCTCAGGTTTATTCTTTGCATCTATCCCCATACTTTAAATTGATTTTCACCGGCATCTTTACGGGTATCTTTGCCATTGCCGTTTTATTTCTGCACGATCTGCATTTACCGGTTTTAATAAACATTGCCCGTTAAATCTTCCCTTCACTGAGCAGTTGTCTTTCAATCTCTAAAATTGCTTTGCCCAGTGAGGCTTCCAGTTGCTTGTCGTCATATTCAAATTCAACACTAATATATTGAAGGTTTCTGTTCGTCGCTGCATCATAAGGCACCCAAACTTCGCGCACAATGGCATTCAGATTAAATACACTGAGTGCGATTAATAACTTGAATTTAATTTTATCAGCAGTATGCAATGAATAGTCCTGGGAGCAGGTGAACCTGGCTCCGCCTAAAGAAATATCAATCAAATTGACTTTTTCTTCCTGGTAGATAAGACTGATATTGCTTTGCAGCCTTGGTGTAACACGAAAATACATGCGGAAATCAACGGGCTCAGGTTCCTTATATTGCTGCAATATAAGTGCTTCCACGCTTTGCTCGGAGGCAATTTTGTAATCTTTAATCAGATCGATCAGTTTGGAGGGGAAACCAAAACGCAAATTGCGCCCGCCAACTCCTGCTAAAAAAGAAACCATTATCCGGCGATTAAGAAAGTGACGATTTAATGCCGGAGATGTTTGCGAAACGATTATTTTGCCGTCCTCGATATCATAAACCAGGGCTTTCATGAAATGTGCCTTGCTTTTCATTATTTCGTTTTCAAAAATGATATCTACTCTTGTTCCGACTTTTAAATTGGGCATTTTCATGATTAATCACACTATCTCAAGATTATGGGCTCACGTAAATTTAATCCCGCTCACGCGGGACGAGCGTTAATTCTCGTGAGCGAGCTCGCGCGGTGGTTGATCTTATCGAACAAATATTTTTATAACGCAATGAATATAATAAACCGCTTGTATTTAATCAAATACTTTCTATATCTATTGAGAATTGGCACTAGTTGATTTTCCCTTCACTGAGCAATAATCTTTCAATTTCGATAATTGACCTGCCCAATGCGGCATTCATCTGCCTGTTGTCGTGTTCGAATTCCACACCGACGTATTGGATGGTTTTATTTACTAAAAAATCATGGGGTGGCGATATGTTACTTACTCTGGCCTTTAGATTATATACCGTAGAGTCGATAATTAATTTAAAATTTATCTCATCCCCATGAAAGAATAAATGAGATTTAGGATAAATAAACTTGGCCCCACCTACAGATATGTCAATTAAATTAACTTTTTCTTCTTCGAAAAAAAGATCGACACTGCTTTGCGAAGGCGGCCGGAGGCGAAAATACATGCGGAAATCTACCAGCGAAGGATTTTCACGTTGCGTCAGAATAAGTGCTTCGACATTTTTATCACGGGCAATTTCATAATTGGTAATCAAATCCGTTAACTGTGCCGCAAAGCCGAAACGCAGAACACGCTTTTCCGCATTGGCCAAAAAAGTTACCAATATCCGGCGCTTCAGGAAGTCATGATTTAACGGGGGAGAAGTCTGCGAAATAACTATATTGCTATTTTCATAATCATAAACCAATGCCTTCATATGATGGGCCTTAGTTTTATCTATCTCGTTTTCAAAAACAATATCTATTGTTGTTCCAATTTTCAGTTCCGGCATCTTCAGCATTGATTACCCGTGAATAGTTTTGTTAAGCACAGTTTATCCAATATATGGATTCGGTAAGTACCATAATAAAATGATTGAATTTAATCAAACTTTTTCTGTCGCCTGGTGTAAAATCGTTCTTGACTATTATTCAATAGTATGAGCTTGTGAACACAGTACTTTAGGATGCTGAAGCCGGATTTTTATATAGGCAGCATAACCACCACACAAATGTCGGTGGTTTTTTCTTTCCACATGACGGCAATTCGATGACCATTCACTTTGTAATCATCAAATTGCAATTGTAAATGTTCGGAAAGTGATGTCATCTAAGGACTGCGAGGTAAGGCATGCAAGCCCCTCACTTTTTCCTTCCTTCTCAATCAGGAGCCGGATGGGGGTGATTTTGATGCTTTGGGGTACCCCATCGGGGAGTGAAGGTTTAATAGAATTTATAATAAAAGAAAGGGATTTAAAATGAACAAAAACTTGTATGTCGGCAACCTGTCCTTTAAAGTCACTGATGAGGATCTGCGATCCAACTTTTCCGAAGCCGGTGAAGTGGCGTCAGCAGCAATTATCAAGGATAAATTCACGGGGCAATCCAAAGGTTTTGGCTTTGTCGAAATGAAAACAGAAGAAGGCGCAACCGAAGCTGTTAAAAAATTCCACGGCGGAATGCTCGACGGAAAGGCAATTACAGTGAATGAAGCCAGACCGAAGAAAGAATACGGTGCCGGCGGCGGTGGTGGAAATCGCGGCGGTGGCGGTGGTGGATTCCGCGGCGGGAATCGCAGCGGTGGTGGTGGTGGTGGAAATCGCGGCGGTGGCGGCAGATACTAATAACATGTTGCATTCAAAATGATCAGCTTCGGCAGGGAAGAAACTGACGACGCTTCCCACGATGTCAGCGTTTGAGTGCCGCCTGGTATAGATAATTTATCTAATTCGTCCAACATTAAAATTTAGTCGCAGAAGGGTCTTTTTAAGAAAACCCTTCTGCGATTTTTTTGTCCCGGCAGAAAATGATGCGACTCTTATCGCCTATGGATCATCCGTCAGGGGAATTTACGCCGGAGATTCCAAAAATCAGCAATTATAAATTTACAGCGGGAGTTATTTCCCCGATTCAATATATTCCACGATTTTCCCGGCAATGGTTTTGACAACCCATTCGAATTCCTTTTCGTCCTTATCCAGCAGTGTCATGCGGAAACCGGGTAGCGGAGTAAAAAAAGATGTCAGCGGTACTACACAAATTCCTGTTGCCGCCAAAAGATAATAAACAAAACGTTTGTCGTTCTCAACATCACCCTCGACCAGCTTCTCGATATATTCTCTAATTTCCTTCTGCTCGATGGGCAGGGTTTGCCGGCTGTTCAGCGCCGACTCATTAAACACAGCCGTCATGTAAAAAGCGCCGTTTGTCTTATTCACTATCAAATAAGGGACATCTTTCAGAATATCGTAAGCAATATTAGACAGCTTTTCATAATGTTTAATGCGCTCGGCCAGATAATTCGGGTATTCCGGGTGACTCATCATCCGCGGAATCGTCATTTGCGGTAAAGTTGTCGAGCAAACTTCCGACATTTTCTGGTGAAAAATCGTATTGACAAAACGGGCGAAGGCCGGATCTTTATCGGCATTATAAACTTCAATCCAACCGCAACGCGAACCCGGCCAGGGGAACTCTTTAGAAATGCCCTTCATGCTGATCGCCGGCACATCATCAATAAGATCGGAAATAGGTAATGTCTTTTTCCCTCCGTATACAATATTAATGTAAGTTTCATCGGCAATGAGGAAAAGATTATGATCTTTAGCAATCCGGATCATTTGTTTAAGGGTTTCTACCGGATATACAAAGCCCGTGGGATTATCGGGATTAATCAACAAGATGCCCACAATTGATTTGGCGCTTTTCACCTTCTGTTCGATCTCGCAAATATCCGGATACCAGTTACTGTATGGATTCATGCGGTACGTGTTGGGCGGAAACGAAGCGTGAAGCACTTCCGCCATAAAGTGCGTCGAATAGGTCGGCTCCGGCATGATCACGCGGGCATCAACCTGCAAAGAACTGTAGGAACGGGCAATAGCATCACCCAGGCCGTTGAAGAAAATGATATCATCCGGAGTAATTTGCGTTTTACCTCTCTGATTCACCCGCCGGGCCAGAAATTCTCTGGTTTCATCCACACCTTTTGTCGGGCAATAAGCAAAAGAACGATCCTCTTTTACAGTCTGGGCAACAACCTCCTTCATCCAATCAGGAATTTTCTCCCCTTTTTCCACAGGATCGCCTATGTTTTCCCTGATAATACTCACACCATATTCCTTCAGTTTGTCGGCAATCAACATTATATTACGGATCTCATAGGTAAGTCCGCTGCCGCCTCTAGCAATCTCGAATCTCATAAGTCATTTAACTCCTTAAAAATTGTAGCCGTTTCATAATACATTTTCGTTTAATTATCCATTATTTTTTAAGTTGCCGAATTTTATTGATAATTCATAATTAATTTTCTGAAAGACAAAATATATTTTTCATGCTATCAGAGTTATGTAGTAATGAAGCAGGGTACATAATTATCAACGAAGACGAGGCATATAAATGGACGAAACGAAAAGCTTTGCTCAAATGCTGGATGAGTCATATTTAACACCCAAGCATTTTTCCGTGGGCGAAAAGGTGGAGGCGGTAATTGTAAAAGTATCTCCGGAATGGATTTTTCTTGATCTGGGAGCGAAAAGCGAAGGCTACGTAGACAGAAAAGAGTTCATCGATGAAAATGGCAACCTCACCGTAAAAGAAGGTGATTCGATAACTGCCTACTTTATTTCTTCCCGGCACAGTGAAAAACTTTTTACGACTAAATTGTTGGCGCGCAAAAGTGTTGATGAATATTTAGTCAATGCCTACGAAAATCAGATACCGCTGGAAGCAGTGGTAGAAAAGGAGATTAAGGGCGGTTTCTCGATAAAAATAAGCGCCGGTACCAATGGGTTTTGCCCTTATTCCCAAATGGATATAAAGAAAATTGACGATGCCGCGGCTTATGTCGGCAAGAAGCTGGATTTCCTGGTTATTGAATATGGCGAGAATGGCCGTAAAATTGTCCTTTCCCGGCGGCCGCTCCTGGAAATAATTGAACAGGAAAAAGTTAAAATACTTAAAGAAACCCTGCAAGTAGGCATGACTGTTCAGGGGATAGTGAAAAGCGTTCTCGCTTTTGGCGCTTTTGTCGATATCGGCGGCGTTCAGGCGTTGCTGCCGGTTTCCGAAATGTCCTGGGGCAGAGTGGAAGACCCCAAGTCCCTTTACGCTCCCGGAACAACCATTGAAGCGATAATCATCAATCTGGACTGGGAAAACGACCGCATCACCTTATCTTTCAAAGATACACTGCCGGATCCCTGGAATGAAGTAATTGCCCGGTACCGGGAAGGCGCCATTTACAAGGGGAAAGTATCCCGTTTGACTGATTTCGGCGCCTTCATTACACTCGAATCCGGCGTGGACGGTCTTTTGCATATTTCCAAACTGGCCAAAGGCAAAAAAATCAAACATGCCCGCGATGTGCTTACTTCAGGTACAGACCTGGAAGTAAAAATAGAAAAGATTGACCGGGAAAATAAAAGGATTTCTCTGGACCTCGCCGCAAATGGCAATGATTCAGTCGAAGACGAGAATGCGGAAGATTACCGTGGCTACATGCCGCAGGCGCCAAAGACAATGGGCACTTGGGGAGACCTGCTGAAAAAATCAGGGAAAAAGAGCTAATTCTGATAAGTTATTGTATACGACCTTTGTCATCATCCGGCTCGACCGGATGATCCAGGAATAAAAGAACTGGATTGCCGAATCGAGTTCGGCAATGACGAATACGTGGAAGCGCCAAGAGAAGATTTACCCCCTTGAGGTCTTTTTATTTAAACAGATTGCGGAAGAATTCTCCTGCGCTGCGCATTTTCTTGCGGATGGTGTCCACGACAGCGTTGACTGGATGCAGCGGACAGGTTTCTTTGGGCGCCGTTCCCGTGATGTAAGCCTCCCGCAATGTTTGAGGGCATGCGGTCGTGGCAAGGTACCCGGACTCGGGATCGATCAGGGCTTTTTCCACCCCTTCCGGCGGATTTAGTACCCTTGGTCCGGCATGCGGGTACAGAGCTCGCAGAAACCGCGCCCAGATGTGGAGCGCTCCTTTTGCTCCGGTTAACCCCGTATCGCCACCGGAATCATATCCCACCCACACGGCGCAGACAACGTCCGGTGTATAACCCACAAACCAGGAATCACGGTTGCCGTTTGTTGTTCCGGTTTTTCCCGCTGCCGGGAAATAAATCCCCAATGTCTTTGCCTCTTTTGCCGTGCCGCGGTCCAGCACCCCTTCCAGTGCATAACTGGTGAGGTATGCTACCCGCGGGTCGAATGCCCGTTCCCTCTGAAGCTTTTTCGCCATGAGGATGTCTCCATTTACCGCCTCTACCGAGAAGAAGGGAAAAGGAGCAAAGCGGATACCCCCGGAAGCAATCGTCGTGTACGCATAGGCGAGCTCCACCGGAGTTACCTCGAAGCTTCCCAATGCCATTGATGGTACTTCCGCCAGCGGACTTGTAATACCGGCTGCACGGGCCGTTTGGAGAACTTCCTTCAACCCGAGATCGTTTGCCAACCGCACGGTGGCAGTATTTACAGAATCTTCAATTGTTTTCCGGATCGTGATATTTCCGTATGTCTTCCCTTCAAAATTTGCCGGAGTCCACATCCCTTCCGGGGTAGAAACGGATATCGGTTCGGCGGACAGCATTGTGGAGAGCGTTTTGGCCGCCCTGCCCTCCGGCGACTGTGAAAGTGCAGCAAGCAAAACAAAAGGCTTGAACGCGCTTCCCGACTGGCGTTTCGCGTCCACCGCCCTGTTGAACCGACTCTGCTTGTAGCTGCGCCCTCCAACCATGGCGGTCATCGCTCCGGTTGCCGGGTCCACGGCGACCAGCGCCACCTGTAGCGGCTCAGTGGAAGGAAAAGCCGCCCTCTCAATCTCCTCAATCCCCCGGCTGACAGCCTCTTCGGCAGCGGCCTGCAAGGTGGGGTCAAGGGTTGTGTAGTAACGATAACCCGTACGGTAGAGTTTTTCGCCCCCCAGCTCTTCGGCCGTGATCCTCTGAATGTAGTCCACGAAATATGACGACACGTGGACGGGTGCACTGCGTTGCCGGATTCGCACCGGTGCGCTTTTTGCCCGCTGGAACTCGTCCTCCCGGATCATCTCCAGCCGGCGCATATGCGCCAGTACGGCATTACGCCTTTCCCTGGGCGCTTCGCGGTCCCGGATGTTGGCATACCGTCTCGGGGAACGGATAATCCCCGCGAGCAGCGCCGATTCTTCAAGAGAAAGATCTTTTGCCTGTTTCGAGAAATAGAATCCCGCTGCCTCTTCGACGCCGTAAATCCCCCGGGGGCCCTCCTGCCCGAAGTAAATCTTGTTTAAGTACATCTCCAGTATCTGCTTCTTGGAGAACCGCAACTCCAGAATGAGAGCCAGTTCGACTTCGCGCAGCTTGCGCCAGAGAGTCTTCTGTGGGGTGAGAAAGAAGTTTTTTGCCAGTTGTTGGGTGATGGTGGAGCCACCCTGAGCCAACCGCCGCTCTTTGAGGTTGACAAATGATGCCCGGCCGATAGCGAGAACATCAATCCCGATATGGGAATAAAAACGTGCGTCTTCCGAGGCGATTACGGCATTTTGCAAAGAAGGGGAAACGGCGGCAAGAGAAACCGGGCGGCGGGATTCCATTTGCGGACCCATAATGCGGTCGATCTCCTCCGGCTCCAGGTGGATCGACTTCAACTCGCCACCGTCAGGGGAAATCAGCGACAAAACACGGCCGTCGCGCACCACGATGTCCACCGGACCGCTGGAGTCAGATGGATTCTCTCTTCTATTATTGCGGAGGAATACCCGGATATGTTCCTGCTCTTCGGAGAACATCCCGGCGGCGGATGGCTTTCCCCTGACTTTCTTGTACGAAAGCCTCTGCAAACGCTCGGCAAAGTGAATGTTCCCGAGGTGATCTCCCTTAAATATTTCCGTAGGACGTCCGTAAAAGATGGAGGGTGCTTCCCCGGCGTTCCCGGCGACTCCCTTCCCGACTTTGAAATACAGATAGCCGATGTGCAGCAGCAGGGCCGCAGCGAGAAAAATAAATATATACCGGCGGATCAACTAGTCCTCCCCGCGGCTGCGATAAGGAGCAGAAACATTATTCCGCCGCTGATACTCGTTTTTTCAAGATGGAATTTGATTAAAGCTTGCTTTTGCATGGCTTGATTTTACGGACAACACTCCTTTATAGCAAGGGAATTTCATCTGTGGGAAATTGCCCGTTTCAGTGTCCAGTCGACCGATTATATTATACTTATAACAATAAAATTCGTTTTTAAGTCATAATAAAATAAATACTGCCAATGTCGTAATGTCAAAATTTCTTTAATATTTTCATTGAAACATCTATATTATTAAGCTGTTATCAGAAGAAAGTTTCCCTCCCCCATGTGAGAGTTATCCATAGCCATGCCTGCGGCCCATCTAGAGCCAGGCAGGTACGGCTG
>JANYAY010000088.1 GCA_025361065.1 Deltaproteobacteria bacterium | reverse complement strand
TTCACCTCATGTAGATAAAAAATCCCGTGAGCAGTTTGAAATCAGAACACATAAAAGACTGATTGATATTGTCGAACCGACGCAAGCGACGGTGGATGCCCTGATGAAATTAGATTTATCTGCCGGTGTGGATGTTGAGATAAAAGCGTAAGTTCAAATTCTGGTGTTGGGAGACGGTAAGAGGAATTGCCAGTCTCCAAAATGTAGGTTATTGACTTTATATTTCATAAAAAGTTGGAAGATAATGAACAAGGGAATCATTGGAAAAAAAATAGGAATGACTCAAGTATTTGATGAAGATGGCGCTGCACTCGGTGTTACTGCCATCGAGGTTGAGCCTTCCGTTGTCGTTCAGGTAAAGACCAAAACCAGGGAAGGATATGATGCCGTCCAGCTTGGTTACGGCCGTAAAAAACAAAAGAATGTGACAAAACCCCTGCAGGGTCATTTCAACAAGGCCAACAAAGGGTTTTTTCGAAAACTCAAAGAATTTGAGGCAGATGGCACGACACATGAAATCGGTCAGGAAATTACTGCGGATATTTTTAAAGCAGGAGATTTTGTTGATGTTGTCGGTACATCCAAAGGCAAAGGTTTTCAGGGAGTTGTCAAGAGGCATGGTTTCAGGGGTGGCCGGGCCACGCACGGGTCCATGTTTCATCGGGCACCGGGATCAATTGGCGCCAGCGCCGATCCTTCGCGAGTCTTTAAGGGCACAAAAATGGGCGGCCACATGGGTTGTGTCCGCAAAACTATTCAGAATCTGCAAATTTGGCAAGTTCGAACGGATAGAAATTTAATATTGTTGAAAGGTTCAATTCCGGGAAGTAAAAACGGGTTTGTGCTGATTAAGCAGGCAAAGAAAATAAGTGTTTAAGTCACATCTGGAGTTATAAACATGGCTGTAGCAGATGTTTTTGATATCGAAAAGAAGAAAGTTGCTCAAGTTGAGTTGAATGATGCTGTTTTTGGCGCCGAAGTCAATGAAGCAGTAGTTTATGATGTCGTCAAAATGCAAATGGCAGCCCGTCGTTCCGGGACGTCTTCCACGAAAACGAGATCTGATGTCCGGGGTGGCGGAAAAAAGCCCTGGAGGCAAAAGGGAACAGGTCGGGCCCGCGCGGGAACAACAAGATCACCCATTTGGCGGGGCGGTGGAATTGTCTTTGGCCCTCATCCGCGTGATTACTCCTTCAGTGTCCCGAAAAAGGTGCGGAAAAAAGCATTAATTTCTGTGCTCAGCATGAAGCTCAAAGAAGAAAAAATGGTGATATTGAGAGATTTCCCCATGGAAAAAATCAGTACCAAAGCATTTAAAAATGTGGTTGATCTCTTTGGGTTCAAAAAAGTCCTTTTTGTTTTAGATATAAAAAATGAAGTTTTATTAAAGTCTTCACAGAACATAAGGAACATTAAAATGATCAGGTCAGAGGGTATTAATGTTTATGATGTTTTAAATTGTGAGCATTTAGTTCTTCTTGAACCCTCCGTAAAAAAGATTGAGGGAGCATTGCTGGCATAATGGAAGTATATCAGATTATAAGAAAATTGCTGGTTACAGAAAAGAGCACCGTTGCCCGGGAGGAATCGAATAAGTATATTTTCGAAGTCGACCGGAAAGCCAACAAGGTGGAAATTGGCCAAGCTGTGGAAAAGCTTTTTAAAGTTAAAGTTATTGATGTCCACGTAATGCATGTTTTGGGTAAAAAGAAAAGAACAGGCAAAGTCATGGGACAAAAGAGTTCCTGGAAAAAGGCAATAGTGACATTAACTGCCGGTAACCGTATAGAGATTAGTGAAAGCTTATAAGCGCTAGTTAAGGATTAGAACAATGGGAATTATTAAGTATAAGCCAACATCACCGGGAAGAAGATTCCAAAGTGTTTCCGATTTTGAGGAGATTACTTCCGCCGAGCCGGTAAAAAGCCTTTTGAAGCCGTTGAAGAGAACGGGTGGGCGCAATTCTTATGGTCGTATTACGGCTCGGTTTATTGGCGGCGGACACAAAAGAAAATATCGGGTAATTGATTTTTGCCGCAATAAGGCTGACATTCCGGCGAAAGTTGCATCAATTGAATATGATCCGAACAGAACAGCGAGGATCGCTCTTTTGAATTATCGGGATGGCGAGAAGCGATATATAGTTGCTCCCGCACAACTTCATGTAGGTGATGTCATAATCAGCGGTGAAAAAGCCGACATCAAACCGGGCAATGCTGTTCCTCTAAAATCCATTCCGCTGGGCTCTCTGATTCATAACGTTGAATTGAAGGTTGGCCGCGGTGGTCAGCTGATCCGGTCAGCCGGTGCGTATGGACAGTTGATGGCGAAGGAAGGTGACTATGCTCAGGTGAGGCTTCCTTCCGGAGAAGTCCGTAAAGTATTTATTGAATGCATGGCCACAATCGGCCAGGTGGGCAACAACGAACATGAAAATATCAGTATCGGCAAGGCCGGCAGGAAAAGATGGATGGGGAAAAAGCCTCATAATCGCGGTGTTGTTATGAATCCTGTTGACCATCCGATGGGCGGCGGTGAAGGCAAGTCTTCTGGTGGCAGGCATCCCTGTACTCCTTGGGGCATACCAACAAAGGGTCACAAAACCAGAAAAAACAAGAGCACAGATAAATATATTGTGAAGAGAAGGGGTTAAAAAAGCGTGGCACGTTCGATTAAAAAAGGTCCGTATATCGAGGAAAGATTGCTTGCCAAAGCCCGCAAAATGGAGGCGGAAGGCAGTAAAAATGTTATTAAAACTTGGTCGCGACGTTCAACCATAACACCGGAACTCATTGGCTATACATTTGCTGTGCATAACGGGAAAAAGTTTATCCCTGTTTATGTGACGGAGAACATGGTGGGGCATAAGCTGGGTGAGTTTTCACCGACAAGGACTTTTTATTCCCATTCTGGTGATCGGAAAACGAAAGTCCGTAAATAAAACTTACGCTCTGGCGGATGCGTTTGAGGTTGATAAATATGGAAGCGAAAGCAGTTGTGAAATATATAAGGATGTCACCGCAGAAAGTTAGGCTGGTGGTTGATTTAATCCGAGGGAAAAAAGTGCAGGAAGCACAAAACATTCTCCTTTACACCAGAAAATATGCGGCAGGGATAGTTGCTAAAGTTCTTAAGTCAGCTGCTGCTAATGCTGCGCAGAATCCCAATATCGACGAAAATATCCTTTATGTTAAGGAAGTATTCGTCGATGCGGGACCGGCACTGAAACGCTGGAGAGCACGTGCGCAGGGAAGAGCGGCCGGGATCAAGAAAAGAACTTCACACATTACAGTCGTCTTGGATGAAAAGTAAGGAGGAACGATATTGGGTCAGAAGGTAAACCCTATAGGATTACGATTAGGTTTCATTAAAAAGTGGCAGTCGGTATGGTTTGCCGACAGAAACTATAGTGAAATGTTGCATGAAGACTTGAAGATCAGAAAATATCTCAAGAAAAAACTTTATCATGCAGGTATTTCGAAAATCGAGATTGAGCGCGCCGCTAACAAAGCCAAAGTAAATATTTATGCAGCGCGGCCAGGTGTGATTATTGGTAAAAAAGGCTCGGAAATTGAAAAGCTCAAAGCGGAGATCGAGAAATTTTCGCGGGCTGAAATAATCATAAATATCCTAGAGGTGCGTAAACCGGAAATAGATGCGCAGCTTGTTGCAGAAAATGTAGCTATGCAATTAGAAAGAAGAGTAGCTTTCCGCCGCGCGATGAAGAAATGCGTCGGGTATGCCCTTAAATTTGGCGCTAAAGGTATAAAAATTAACTGCTCCGGCAGACTCGGCGGCGCTGAAATGTCCCGTTCAGAATGGTATCGCGAAGGAAGAGTTCCCCTGCATACACTTCGGGCCGACATTGATTATGGGTTTATTGAAGCCCATACCGCTTACGGATTGATTGGTGTTAAAGTTTTGATTTTCCACGGTGAAATATTGCCGGTAAAAAACGATAAGCATTAGATTAGTGATTGCGCCGGCACTCTGCCCGGTTGGAAGTAAGTCCAGGAATTTCGTTGTACGGAGCAACAGGAGTTTTAGATTATGTTAATGCCTAAAAGGGTGAAATACAGGAAGCTGCATAAAGGCCGCATGGGGGGCAAGGCCACCAGGGGGGGCTCGATATCTTTTGGTGATTTTGGATTACAAGCGGCAGAATGCGGCTGGATTACAGCAAGGCAGATTGAAGCAGCACGTATCGCCATGACCCGTCATGTCAAGCGCGGCGGCAAGATTTGGATCAGGGTATTCCCTCATAAGTCGGTTACTCGTAAGCCGGCCGAAACACGTATGGGTAAAGGGAAGGGAGCGCCGGAAGGATGGGTGGCAGTAGTAAAGCCCGGTTCGGTTCTCTATGAAATGGAAGGTGTAACCAAAGAAGTGGCCAAGGAAGCCTTTCGCCTGGCAGCACACAAGTTGCCTATTGCCACTAAATTTTTAGCAAGGGAGATATCTGATGAAAATTAAAGAAATCAGAGATCTCGGTTTAAGCGAGCTCAAACAAAAAAACAGTGAATTGGTAGAAGAACTTTTTAAGTTGCGGATACGTCATGCATCAGGCCAGTTGGAGCCAACGGCAATGCTGGGCCGTCTGCGGAAAGACATCGCCCGCGTCAATACGGTGCTGAAGGAAAAGGAGGCTGCAAGTTAACATGGCTGAGCAGGGAAATAAGCGCACAATCAAGGGCGTAGTTACTAGTGATAAAATGGATAAGACGATTGTCATCAAGGCGGAACGCCTGGTGAAGCATTCAATTTTTCATAAGTATGTGCGCAAACATGTGAAATACAAAGCTCATGATGAGCAAAACCAGTGTAAGGTGGGAGATACGGTTCTGATTGTTGAGGCGCGTCCGATGAGTAAAGATAAACGCTGGCGGATGCTCGAAATTCTGGAAAGAGCAAAATAATAACTTGTTTTTGACAGGCGAGTTGTTTTGATGGGGTTTTATTTATGATTCAGATGCAAACCATACTAAATGTTGCGGATAATTCGGGCGCCAAAAAAGTAGCTTGTATCAAAGTGCTGGGTGGTTCGAAGCGCCGTTATGCAAGTTTGGGTGATGTTATTGTTGTTGCAGTTAAGGAAGCAATTCCCAATTCCAAGGTTAAAAAGGGTGACGTAATGAAGGCTGTCATCGTGCGCACGGTCAAAGAAGTAAAAAGGCCGGACGGATCTTATCTGAAATTTGATGACAACTCGGCTGTTTTGATTTCCAATCAGATGGAACCCATTGGAACGAGAATTTTTGGACCAGTTGCTCGCGAGTTGAGAGCAAAGCAATTTATGAAGATTATCTCTCTGGCACCAGAGGTTTTATAAACCTGTTTCGAAGAGGAAGAAGATGAGCTTAAGCAGATTGAAAAAAGGGGATGTGGTTAAGGTTCTTGCGGGTAAAGATAAGGGCAAGACAGGCAAGATACTGAAAACTATTCCAGAAAAATCCCGGATCGTTGTCGAAAAAGTAAATATAATCAAGAGACATAAGAAGCCGGATCAGAAATCAAGAGGCGGCGTGGTAGAGAAAGAGGCACCCTTGCATGTTGCGAAAGTTGCATTGTTCTGCAATAAGTGCAATGCGGGTGTACGGGTAAGAAACAAGGTACTTGAAGATGGCAAGAAAGTACGCATCTGCAGTAAATGCAATGAAGTAATCAATGTAGGTTAATGAAAATGGCAAGATTAAAAGAATTTTATACAAAAGACGTTGTTCCTGCGCTAACTAAGGAATTTCAATACAAGAACCCGATGCAGGTACCCAAACTGGACAAAATTGTTGTCAACATGGGTTTAGGTGAAGCCATTCAAAACGTAAAGATTATTGATGGCGCCGTCGTGGAGTTGGCAATGATTACCGGTCAGAGGCCGGTTGTGACTAAGGCCAAGAAATCTATCGCGACGTTTAAATTAAGACAAGGAATGCCCATTGGTTGTTCGGTTATCCTGCGCAAAGAAATTATGTATGAGTTTTTTGATCGCCTGGTTAATGTCGCTTTACCCAAAGTAAGGGATTTTCGTGGGATATCCTCCAATTCATTTGACGGTAGAGGGAATTTCTCCATGGGCTTACAGGAGCAGATTATCTTCCCGGAAATTGAGTACGACAAGGTGGAAAAGGTCAAGGGTATGAATATAACCATCGTGACCACAGCGAAAACGGATGCCGAAGCTAGAGTTTTACTAAAGCTGATGGGTGTACCATTTAAGAATTAATAGAGGAATGTCCGGAGGAATTTGGCGTGGCAAAGAAGTCTTTAATTGCAAAAGCGAAAAGAAAAATGAAGTTTTCTGTCCGTGAATATAACCGCTGTCCGATTTGCGGAAGGCCGCGGGCGTATTACAGGAAATTTGATATGTGCAGAATTTGCTTGCGAAAGCTTTCCCTGCAGGGAGAGTTGCCGGGTGTAATAAAATCAAGTTGGTAAATTTTTTGGTCTAAGGAGAAAAAGCATGGGGATGACTGATCCTATTGCCGATATGCTTACTAGAATTAGGAATGCTAATAAGGCTCGTTTTAAAAGTGTTACTGTTCACATGTCGCAGATCAATCTGAACATAGCCAAGGTTTTGAAAAAATCAGGATATGTCATAGGTTACGAAAATGTGAAAGATGAAAAGGGATACCAGATGTTGAAGATCGCCCTTAAATATCCGGATACTAAGCGTACAGTGATCACCGGCATTAAAAGAATTAGTAAACCGGGACGGCGTGTCTATGTAGCTGCCGATAGTATTCCTAAAGTATTAAATGGTTATGGAATATCTGTTCTTTCAACTTCCAGCGGCGTAATTACTGATGAGGAAGCTCGCGAGTTGAATGTCGGTGGCGAAGTTATTTGTAATGTTTGGTAATTTCAATAAATGGTATTAAGCAGGAGTGCTTGCTCATGTCGAGAATAGGTAAAAAACCGGTTTTGTTTCCCAAAAGTGTGAAAATAAGTGAAAGCGCCGGTATCGTTAAAGTAGAAGGCCCCAAAGGGACTCTTTCGACGAAGTTGCCGGAAGGTATTAATATGGTGCTAAGCGAGGGCAATCTGGTAATCGAAAGAAAATCAGACGAAAGACTTGCCCGTTCTTATCATGGATTGGCCAGGACTTTGATCGGAAACATGGTAATCGGTGTGAGTACCGGTTTTACTAAGAATCTGGAAATATCAGGTGTTGGTTTTCGTGCGGAAATTGACGGAAGCAATTTGAAGATGGCTCTGGGTTTTTCCAGCCCGGTTCGATATGTTATTCCTCCAGGGATAGATATTAAAGTTGAGAAACAAACCGGCATTCTTGTTTCCGGTATTGACAAGCAATTGGTGGGCAAAGTTGCCGCGGAAATTCGTGCCTTTAAAAAGCCGGAGCCTTACAAGGGTAAGGGTATCAAATATGCGGGTGAACATATCCGGCGTAAAGCCGGTAAATCAGCTGCTAAATAAACAGTAAAAATTAATCTTGCAGTAAAGAGGTGGAACATTGGCTTCCAAAAAGACACTTAAAATAAGAGAAAAAAGAGAAAAAAGAGTAAGGGGCAAGATTACCGGAACTCAGGAAAAGCCGCGTCTTTCAGTGTTCCGGTCGGACAGACATATTTATGCTCAAGCTATAAACGACGCTGAAGGGACTACACTGGCAACGGCTTCTACTTTGTGTAAGGATTTGGCGGAAAAAATCAAAGACAAGAAAAAGGTAGAAGTCGCCAAAGAGGTGGGCAAATTAATTGCCGATCGTTTACAAACTTTGGGTGTGAATAAAATTGTTTTTGATAGAGGCAGATTTCTCTATCATGGCCGCGTGAAAGCACTAGCCGATGGTGCACGGGAAAATGGTCTTAAATTTTAAATTCATTTTTTGGATACAATACACATGATAAGAGAAAAATCGTTCGATAAGAGAGAAATGAAAGATGCAGAGCTCCTGGACAGAGTCATTGCCATTAATAGAACGGCAAAAGTAGTCAAAGGGGGAAGGCGATTTCGCTTTAGTGCAATAGTTGTTGTCGGTGATGGCAAAGGCAAGATAGGTGCCGGGTTGGGCAAGGCACATGAAGTACCGGAAGCCATCCGCAAGGGTATGGAAATGGCCAAGAAGAATATGGTGAAAGTTGCCGTTATCGGGAAAACGATTCCGTACGAAGTCATAGGCAGCTATGGTGCAGGAAAAGTCTTATTAAAGCCGGCATCGGAAGGCACAGGATTAATTGCCGGCGGAGCAGTAAGGGCGGTCCTGGAAGTTGCCGGTGTGCACAATATTTTAACCAAATGTCTTGGTTCCCATAATCCGCACAATTTAGTCAAAGCCACTCTGGAAGGCCTTTGCCAGTTGAAAGATCCGGCGGAAATTGCCGCGAATAGGGGCAAGTAAATTTATTAATGATTAGGCGAGGTAGCGCAACGTGGGCGATATTTTAAAAATTAAGATGGTGAAGAGCGAAATCGGCCGTCCGGAAAAGCAGAGGAAAATTTTGCGTGGTCTGGGGCTGACCAAATTAAATAATACGGTGACTTTATCTGATACTCCGCAGATTCGCGGCATGATAAATAAAGTTGTTCATTTAGTTTCTGTGGAAGAGTCAAAGGAGTAGTATATGGATCTGGGATCAATAAAGCCTCCGGTTGGTGCAACGAAAAAGAGAAAACGCGTAGGGCGGGGTGATGCTTCCGGTCAGGGTGGAACAGCAGGAAAAGGAGATAAGGGACAAAAAGCGCGTTCCGGAGGTAAGGTACGTGCCGGCTTTGAAGGCGGTCAAATGCCAATGGCCCGAAGACTTCCGAAGAGAGGTTTCCGTAATCCGTTCAGCGAAAAATTTGTTGCAGTAAATTTGAACGATTTGTGCCGGAAGTTTAGTAAAGGAGCAGTGATTGATCAGGCGGCCCTTTTGGCCAGTGGTCTGGTGAAGAAAAAAAGTGACGGTATTAAAATATTGGCTAAAGGCGAAATCAGTTTCCCTGTTACCGTCAAGATCGCAAAAATCAGCCAAGCTGCAAAAACGAAAATTACCGCCGCGGGCGGTTCGATAGAAGAGGTAATGTGATTTGTTAGAAGGACTGGGTGGTGTTTCCAAAATTCCGGAATTGCAAAGAAGGATTTTATATACATTCCTTCTTTTAGCTGTCTACCGGATCGGCGTATTTATTCCAACACCGGGAATCGATAATGCCGCCTTGTTAGCTTTTTTCGAACAGGCCCGAGGTTCAATGCTCGGCTTAATGGACATGTTTGCCGGTGGTGCTTTGAGCGCATTTTCTATCTTCGCGTTAGGCATAATGCCCTACATTAGTTCTTCAATTATTCTGCAATTATTAACTGTAGCCGTTCCTCATCTGGAGAGGCTTTCTAAAGAAGGCGAAACGGGGCGGCGTAAAATTACCCAGTATACCCGCTATGGCACGGTTATTTTAAGTGTGATTCAAGGCTTTGGTATAGCTTACGGATTGCAGAATATGGCCAGCCCCTCAGGTGCTCCAATTGTTTTACAGCCAGGCTTTCAGTTCATAACGATGACAGTAATTACCCTGACTGCCGGTACTGCCTTTATCATGTGGCTGGGTGAAACGATTACGGAAAAAGGAATTGGTAATGGTATTTCATTGATAATATTCGCCGGCATTGTTTGCCGCTTTCCAGCGGGAATTGCCAGTACGTGGAGTTTGTATTCCGCCGGTGAATTGAATTTTTTTGTTATGTTATTCATATTGATTCTGATGGTGGCAGTCATTGGCGCCATTGTTTTTGTAGAAGCCGGGCAGCGTCGTATTCCCGTACAATATGCTAAAAGGATTGTCGGTCGTAAGATGTACGGTGGGCAGACCACACACCTGCCGCTGAAAATCAATTCGGCTGGAGTTATTCCGCCGATCTTTGCTTCATCGGTAATTATGTTTCCGGCCACGATTGCGAATTTTGCACCACAGGGTTGGATGAAAGACATTGCCGGATATTTGATGCCGGGTAAGTTGGGTTATGAAGTGCTTTATGTGGCCTTTATCTTCTTCTTTTGCTTTTTTTATACAGCGGTTACTTTTAAGCCCGATGATGTTGCGGAAAACATGAAAAAATTCGGTGGTTATGTTCCGGGAATAAGACCTGGTAAAAAAACTGCTGAATATATTGAAAATATTTTAGAAAAACTGACTTTCAGCGGCGCTATTTATGTTTCGATTGTTTGCGTATTGCCCAGTGTATTAATCACTCAGTTTAATATACCGTTCTATTTTGGCGGCACATCATTGCTGATTGTGGTTGGTGTGGCTATGGATACCGCAAGCCAGGTAGAGTCGCATTTATTGACAAGGCAATACGAAGGGTTTATGAAAAAAGGTCACATTGCCCGCCGACGATAACGGAAGCTTTTTCCACGGGTTGAGATAATGGTAATTCTGAAACTTCCGGAGGAAATTGAAAGAGCAAGGGCAAGTAATCAAATTGTTGCCGAGGTTTTAAGTAAACTCAGAGATAAAGTGAAACCCGGTGTGACAACCAGAGAATTGGACCAGTTTGCTGAGGAGTTAGCCCAGAAGAGGGGCGCAAGACCGGCATTCAAGGGTTACCGCGGTTATCCCTACTCACTTTGTACATCGGTGAATGAAGAAGTTGTCCATGGAATGCCTTCAGCACGCGTATTGAAAGAAGGCGACATAATTGGTTTGGATTTTGGCGTTTTTTATAAAGGGTTTTTCGGTGATTCAGCCATAACACTGCCGGTGGGTAAGATAGGCCCTGGTGCTTCGAAGCTCATAGAGGTAACGGAGCAAAGCCTTTATGCCGGGATAGAGCAGGCCAAAGAGGGCAATAGGTTAGGCGATATATCCGGCTGTGTGCAGCATGTAGTGGAGGCACCCGGCTTTTCTGTGGTGCGGGATTTTGTAGGCCACGGTATCGGCAGGAACCTGCACGAGGAGCCGCAAATTCCTAATTACGGGAAGAGGGGCCGCGGAATCGAATTAAAGAGTGGCATGATCCTGGCTATTGAACCAATGGTGAATCAGGGCGATTACAAGGTTAAGATTTTGCCGGACGGTTGGACAGTGGTAACGGAAGATGGAAGGTTATCCGCTCATTTTGAGCATTCAGTGGCAATTACTGATAATGGGCCAGACATTTTAAGCGAATTAAATTGATTTGCTTCTTAATTCTAACTGGTTTAATTTGGAAACGGTGAGAAAGTAAAGTATGGCCAAAGAAGAAGCAATAGAAGTTGAAGGTCGGGTCATCGAGCCCTTACCCAATGCAATGTTCCGGGTAGAACTCGAAAATGGGCATAAGGTATTGGCTCATATTTCCGGTAAGATGCGGATGCATTTTATTAAGATTCTCCCTGGAGATAAAGTGACTGTAGAACTTTCACCTTATGATTTGACTCGGGGCAGAATTACTTATAGGACAAAATAGATATTTTTTTAATGCGGATAAGGAGTTAAGAGCGTGAAAGTAAGATCCTCTGTGAAAAAAATATGCGAGAAGTGCAAGATCGTCAAACGGAAGGGTGTTTTGCGTGTAATTTGCGAAAACCCTAAACATAAACAGCGTCAGGGATAGTTTTGTAAAAGATCGGGAGGTTATATAAGGTGGCACGACTTGCAGGTGTTGATTTACCAAAAAACAAGAGAATGGAAGTTGCCTTAACTTACATTTATGGTATTGGGGCTACGAAAGCAAAGGAAATTCTGAAGAACGCGGGTGTGAGCCCGGATACAAAAACGGATGAATTGGCTGATTCGGAAATATCGGCAATAAGAAGCATTCTTGATAAAGATCATAGGGTTGAAGGCGACCTGCGCCGTGATATATCCATGTCTATTAAGAGATTAATGGATATTGGTGCCTACCGAGGACTCAGGCATCGTAAGGGGTTGCCGGTGAGAGGGCAGAGAACGCACACTAACGGCAGGACGAGAAAAGGGCCTAGGCGAGCTATCGCCGGCAAGAAAAAGTAATTTGATTTACTCTGATCCGGAGGGGAAATGGTAAAAGCAGTTAGAAAAACGGGCAAGAAGAAAGAAAAGAAAAATATTACTGAAGGGGTTGCACATATTCAATCCACTTTTAATAATACGATTGTGACTATCACTGATTTGGCCGGCAATGTTATTTCCTGGTCGTCCGCCGGTTTACAGGGTTTCAAAGGATCGCGCAAAAGCACGCCATTTGCCGCGCAAATGGCGGCAGAAGATGCCGTGCGCAAAGCAAAAGAACAGGGAATGCGGAGAGTACAAGTATTTATAAAGGGTCCCGGAGCTGGCAGAGAATCAGCATTGCGTTCCTTGCAGTTAGCCGGGCTTGTAGTAACAATGATTCGTGACGTAACTCCGGTACCGCACAACGGATGCAGGCCACCAAAGCGTCGTCGAGTTTAATCAGGTAAAAAACAGATAACGAATAATTAGATAATAAGGGAGGCGTTTTTTGGCAAGATATACGGATTCCTCATGCAGGTTGTGTCGCCGGGAAGGCTTAAAACTTTTTCTCAAGGGAGACAGGTGCTATTCGGAAAAGTGTGCTTTTGAAAGAAGGGGTTATGCTCCGGGGCAACATGGTCAGTCGCATAAAAAGCAAGCTTCTG
Source organism: Deltaproteobacteria bacterium (assembly GCA_025361065.1). Classification (GTDB taxonomy): domain Bacteria; phylum Desulfobacterota; class Syntrophia; order Syntrophales; family Smithellaceae; genus MVRV01. Next base: position 13,808 of record JANYAY010000088.1, on the reverse strand, counting down.
ATTATGGTGTTCAATTACGTGAAAAGCAAAAACTCAAGAGAATGTATCGGTTATTGGAAAAGCAGTTCAGGGGATATTTTGAAAAAGCCGATCAGTTAAAGGGTATTACGGGAACAAATTTACTCGTGCTGCTGGAAAGAAGGATGGACAATATGGTCTTCCGCATGGGTTTTTCCAATTCCCGGGATGAAGCAAGACAGCTGGTTACCCATGGTCACTTTTTAGTTAATAGTAAGCCTGTTAATATTCCATCGTATTTGCTCAAAGCGGGAGATGTAATTACTGTTAAGGAAGGCAGCCGCAAAATAACACGGATACTGGAAGCTATGGAAACAGTTACAAGACGTGGTGTGCCTCAATGGCTGGCATTGGATAAAGAAAACTTCAACGCCTCAATTAAAATGCTGCCGGTACGGGAAGACTTAACGATGCCGGTGCAAGAACAGCTTGTAGTAGAACTTTATTCGAAGTAAAAAACGGATTTTTCATAAACCAGCTGAAGGGTGGGTTTTAATATGCAGAAAAACTGGTCGAGTTTGATACGTCCCAAGCGTATAGATGTAGATGAATCGACACATACGCGTTTATATGGTGAGTTTACCATTCAACCGCTGGAAAGAGGCTACGGGATAACATTAGGGAATGCTTTAAGGAGAGTGTTGCTTTCTTCTATACGAGGTACCGCGATTGTATCGATTAAAATTGATGGTGTTTTACATGAGTTTTCCACAATTCCCGGTGTCAAAGAAGATGTAACGGATATAATTTTAAATTTAAAAGGTGTGCGTTTTAAAATCGGTCAAGCTGATACGAAGGCAGTGCACATTGACGTATCCCGTCCCGGTGTAATTAAAGCGGGCGATATTATAACTGATGGTACGGTGGAAGTTTTAAATCCTGATCATTACATTGCCACAATGTCGTCGGGAGGCAATTCCTTCAAGGCGGAATTAATGGTGAAAATGGGCAAAGGATATAATCCGGCAAAAAAAGAGTTGGATCAGGATCAGCCCGAAGGCACAATTAATATTGATGCGATATTTTCACCGGTTAAAAAAGTTAACTATATTGTTTCCCATGCGCGTGTCGGGCAGATAACTGACTTTGATAAACTCGTTCTGGAAGTTTGGACTGATGGCAGTTTGAAGCCGGAAGATGCAGTTGCTTATTCGGCAAAAATATTAAAACAGCAATTGGATGTTTTTATCAATTTCGAAGAAGTTGATGAAGAAGTGCTGCCGGAAATTTCCGATGAAAAGGGCAATGTCAACGAAGTGTTGCTGCGAACAGTAGAAGATTTGGAGCTTTCCGTCCGTTCGGCCAATTGTCTGAAAAATGCCGGTATTAATACAATCGGCGAATTGGTGCAGCGAACAGAAGCGGAAATGCTCAAAACAAAAAACTTTGGTCGCAAGTCGCTCTCTGAAATTAAAGATATTCTTAACGAGTACAATCTTAGTTTCGGGATGAAACTTGATTTTTCTCCCTGGGATGAAAAAAGCGAGTAATATGATAGCGGGAAATCGGCTATTTTGAGATTATTGATGGTCAGGAAAGGAAGATATTAGCAATGTATCATGGTAGAGCGGGAAGAAAGCTAGGTAGAACTTCTAGCCATAAGGAAGCCATGCTTCGTAATATGGTTACTTCCGTAATAAAACATGAAAGTATTCATACGACAGACTGCAAGGCAAAAGAATTAAGAAAGTTGGCGGAAAGAATGATTACCTTGGGCAAAAGAGGTGATTTGCATGCACGCCGTCAGGCCCTGTCAGTTGTCCGGGATAAGTCGGTAGTCGGTAAACTCTTTGGCGAGCTTTCGGAACGCTATCGTACCCGTGAAGGCGGTTATACCAGAATAATCAAAGTCGGATACCGTTTTGGCGATAACGCGCCTGTTTCCATCCTGGAATTTATTCCTGATGAAAAAAAGAAAGAAAAAGCCAAGCCGAAGACAAAGGCTAAAGCAAAAGAAGCTGTAGCGTAATAAATCATATATTCAAGTTAAAAGATCACTGACTAAAGGCAGGGGAAAAACCCCCTGCCTTTTTTTATTCTTGTATTTCGGTTTTAAAAAATGTATTTAAATAGACTACTAGACTGAAGACTGATGACTGTTAGGTCAGATAATGGCAAGTTGATATTACTAGTAGCCTTCAGTCTTCAGTCTAAATACCTAAGTGGAGGTCAATGTATGGCAGAGAAGAAAATCGGCGAAGTAGTAAAATTCTTTTCCAAACCTTCGGTTGCTGCAGTAAAGATTGTCGACGGCGAATTGAATGTCGGTGACAGTATTAAATTTTCCGGTCACACTACTGATTTTATTGACGAGGTCAAATCACTGGAAGTGGACAACAAGTCTGTTCCTAAAGCTGTTGCCGGCGATTTCATCGGCGTGAAAGTTTCCGGTCGCGTTCGCCCCGGCGATGAAGTTTTTAAAGTGATCCCCGATTAGTTAGAATCCGGTTTACCGAGTTTTCACAGAGTCCATCAGTTAATAATCGATGTTAAGGGGTAGTATGCGCTTTGCAGTAACTATCTGATACCGCCAAAGGCCGGTTCCGGGAAATACTTAATGACAAAAATCCTAGTCACTGATGATGAAAAAGATATTGTCGAATTAATCTCTTACAATCTGGAAAAGGAAGGATTCTCCATTATCAAAGCATATAATGGCGAGGCCGCCTTAAGACTGGTTAAATTGCACAAACCCGATCTGTTAATTCTTGACCTGATGCTTCCCGAAATGTCCGGCATTGATGTCTGTAAGGCCATACGCAATAATCCGGATACGGCAAATCTGCCCATTATTATGGTGACGGCAAAGGTTGATGAAACCGATATAATAATCGGCTTGGAAATTGGCGCAGATGATTATATTGCCAAGCCATTCAGCATCAAGGAACTTGTTGCGCGCGTGCGGGCAATTCTCCGCAGACTGCGCGATGAAAATAAACAGCGCTTAAAAGAAAAATTTTCTTATCGTGGTTTAAAGATAAATTATGCTTCGTATGAAGTGACGGTTGACGGTAAAAAAGTAACGCTCAGCCCTACCGAAATAAAATTGCTTTTCTTTTTTACTCAACATCCCGGCAGAGTATATACACGAGACCAGATTCTGGCTCATGTCTGGGGCGACGATACCTTTGTGACTCCCCGAGCTGTTGATGTCCACATCCGGCGTTTGCGCAGTCAGATTGAAAAAGATGTTAACAACCCGCAAAATATCATAACCGTCCGCGGTGTCGGCTACAAATTTAATGAAACTCATGTTTCAGAAAAGAATTCAATAACCTGAAGGTTACGCGAGATCACAAGCTGAAATCTGCAAGTCGAATTATCCAGCTCTGCCGTGATAATGATACTCAAATTCCAGAAACGAAGTGAATGAAAACTGGGAAACGCAATTATCAGGCTGGCACATCGGCATCTTTCTTGCTGCGTTCTAATCCATGGAAAGAGCAAGATATCAATAGCTCAAATACAGTGACGCCGGCTATCGGTAAAGCAGGGGTTTTGTACACCCAATCTTCTCCCATTGACTTTGTTGCTATTGAGGGATAGTTTTGATCCATAATGTTTAAGTATTTGGATACTTCTTATCCATATTATGTTGAAAGATAATTTTTGCGCTTACACCTATATAAAAATTATTACTTTCTATTCAGTTAGTTGCGATACGATTTTCCGGCCTGGCACAGCACTTGCCTTATAATTTGTGTGCGCCGATTAAAAGTGAAGAAAAAAAGGAAAATTGACAGTATTATGTATCTTCTATGATTTGATAGTTTAATCCCGCTGCTGTGGGAAGAGAGTTAATTCTCGTGAGCTCGCTCGCGATATAATGAAGTTCATTTTATGCCTCGACAGCGAGCTCGCGAGGTGGTTGATTAAAAGGAGAATATCTATGATGTTTAGACATTTATCAGAACAATGGTCGCCAAAAACAGGCATCAGTCTTGTGTTGCTGTTGATGATATTTACACTGGTTGCCTGTTATCCACCACAGAATCGCGTTGTTTCTCGACCGGCAGCGGCAAATGTCGGCAGCAGTTCCCGGGCTTCTCTTACTCAAGTATATTTTTACCCGAAAGCAGGCCAATCGACCCAGCAACAGTCGCGTGACCACTTTGAATGTTACAACTGGGCAATTAAACAGACCGGATTTGATCCGAACCTGACGCCTCTCCCTCCCGCACAGCGCATTAAAGTAGTGCCGACGCCTCCTCCGGGTCACGATACCGCCACATTAGCAATTGTTGGCGCGGTGTTGGGTGCATTAATTGCCGGACCAAGGCATGCTGCCGGAGGTGCATTGATTGGTGGAGCCGGAGGTGCTCTTGCCGGCGCGGCATCAGATGTGTCAAGACAGGAGTCTGCCCGACAGATGGAGGAAGCATATTACCAGCGAGATCAAGTTATCGACTCTCAGTTAGATGCAAAAGCGCTCGATTTTCGTAGAGCAATGGGTGCGTGCCTCGAAGGACGCGGCTATAGCATAAAATAACAAATTTTTTATTTTATCGAGGTAGCAGTTATGACCAATTGGCGCAATGTCAGGTGGTACTTTATACTCGGGTTGCTGCTGTTTGTATTTTCAGGGATCATGCTGTCCGGGTTTACCCATTCAGCTGCCGCTGATGAAGGCGGTTTCCATCATCAGGAATTCGTGGATTCACGTTATCAGCATAATCATTCTTATCCCGTCCGCGGTCAGTTCATTGAGGCATTGCCGGGAGACCATCGGGCGGCTGTTTACGGCCGTTCCCGGTATTACTTTCATGGTGGTACCTGGTACCGTCCGCAAGGACGGCGTTTTGTAGTCATTGCGCCTCCGTTTGGGATGATAATTCCTTTCCTGCCGCCGTTTTATTCAACGATCTGGGTGGGCGGCATACCTTACTACTATGCCAATGAAGCATATTATACTCAGGGCGCGGGAGGATATATTGTTGTTGAGCCTCCCAACGGTGAACGCATTACGGCACCAACACAGGTTGACCAAACATCAACAAACCGGATATTCATTTATCCCCGCCAGGGCCAAAGCGAGCAAAAACAGGCAGATGATCGTTACGAATGCCATAGCTGGGCGGCAAACCAGACGGGTTACGACCCGATTAAACCACCTGCCAATCTGCCCGATGCTCAGATGATCCAGAAGCGTAATGACTATCAACGGGCGTCGGCGGCTTGTCTCGATGGTCGTGGATATACGGTAAAATAACGGGCACTGCCGGCATCATCACGCGGCGCAGATAATGAAAAATTACGCACCGCGGCGGATACTTCGCCTTGAAGCCTCGTTATCCTTGGAAAGCGAAATTCTGTATCAGAAACAAAATGCGGCAGAGCGGTTTCAGCGAAGCTTTTTTTTCAGGCGCATTTTACGGAGGTGAGCATGAAAACAATTCTGATAGCTCTTGCCACAGCCTTGGTTTTGAGCATAGGGATTGCCTATGGGCAAGATTCTGTCGAGAAAGCAAAGATCAAATTCTTGATATCTTCTATGGAAAATATAGAAGGAATAAAATTTATCCGCAACGGATCAGAACATGATGGGAAAGAAGCAGCAAACCATTTGCGGATGAAACTTCAGGCAGCCGACGGCAAAGTCAAAACAGCCGATGATTTTATAAGACTTTGTGCGTCAAATTCGTATATGACCGGGAAACCATATTTGATTAAATTTCAGGATGGAAGAACGATGAGGTCAGAGGAATATTTAAGGGAAAGATTGAAGGAATACAAGTTAAATGAGCAGTGAACACAACAAGCAAAGATATTCATGCGGAATGCGGCAAAGCGCCGCCGTTGAGTTTCATTGTTTATGTGAAATTTCTTGAACATATTCGTCGGTAATAGTCCGAGAATAATTGATGTTGATAAAACGACTGCTAGGGTGTCCCCGGGATCCCTTCATTCAAAGGAATAGCATAATGGATCAGAAAATACGTGATACGGCAGAAAAGCTCTTTCGTTCGGAATTTGATAAGCTTACGGAATCAGAGAAGCATGTTGCTCATCACATAGCTGAAAGAACCCCTATTTCGACAAATGTCGTGCAAAACTTGTCCGAACAAATGACTTTTGGCCAGAAGATGGCGGATAAAGTTGCTTCTTTTGGAGGGTCTTGGCTTTTTATCTCAATATTCATGGGTGTGATGGTTGTCTGGATTCTCCTGAATTCGGTTATTCTAATCAAGTCAGGCGGTTCATTTGATCCTTATCCGTATATCTTTCTCAATCTTGTTTTGTCTATGCTTGCTGCCATTCAGGCTCCAATTATTCTGATGTCGCAAAATCGACAGGCCTATAAGGATCGGCTAAGTGCTGAACACGACTATGAAGTCAATTTAAAGGCGGAGCTGGAAATAATTGGACTTCATGAGAAAATTGATTCTCTTAGAGAAAAGCAATGGGGGGAACTTATTTTAATTCAGCAGGAACAGCTCAATCTCTTAAGCCAATTAGTTGCAGACCCGAAGAAAAATCAACGCAAAACCGGTTGAAAACCTTTACTGCGCCAGCATCACTTCCGTTAATACAGTGGCTGTAAAATGCAGTGAGCGGATTTTCTAAATAAATATAGCTTGTGAAAATTACTTTTCTGCTGTTTTTATCTGTCCTGTGATTGAGACAGCAGAGAGATTTCGTAAAGCAGGTTTTGCCGGGGTATATCACTTCTAGGCTTTATTCCCGCGACAAAACGATCCGGATAGTCACACGCGCTTCAATTTTTGGTTGATTTATCGTTCTTCAGATATCCGGACAGATACCGGCGGAACGCCCGATAAGGTTCGATGCTTTTTTCAACTTTCATGTGCATGATAGCCCCTTCAAACGCGTGAAAGATGAAGCATGCTGTATCAGTTGTATCCAGATCAGTCGGCAGCGATTTATCGCGCTTTGCTTCCCGCAGGCATGATTCAATTCCCTTAATCAGCTCTTTGATCACTGTTTCCAGATGCGCGCGTAACCTATCGTTGGTATCGGCAAGCTCCAGTGATAGATTGCCGATAGGACAGCCCAAAGCATTGCCGGATTTTTCAAAGGTAGCTTCGAAATGTTCAAACAGACTCTCCAGTCTTCTTAGGGGAGGTATTTTTTTATTTTCCAGATAGCGTCGAAAGATTTCACCGGTTGTCGCGGTGAAATAGTCGATGATCGTAATACCGAAATCTTCCTTGCTTTTGAAATAGAAATAAAAAGAACCTTTGGGAATGCCGGCAGCATTAAGTATCTGCTGGATGCCTGTGGCGTTAAAACCCTGCGCGTGAATGAGATTTGCTCCCTTGCGGATAATATCCTCACGGATACTGCTTGGCGCCATTATTGGCTCTCCTTAGTGACTAAACATTTCAACTCTGCATTATTTTCAGGAAAGCATCAAGCCTGCCTTTTTCCTGCAGGACTTTGGCGCCCATTTCTGAGACTGTCGCCGGAGTTGTCGGCACCTGTTTTCTGACCTTAAGTTCGATAGCTCCAGTGGGGCAGGCCGTAACACACAGTCCGCAGCCTATACACTCTAATGTTTTGACTGACGCAACATCATTAATAATTTCAATTGCCTTCATCGGGCAGCGTTCGTCGGCGCATATGTTGCAACCAGTGCATTTTTCGCTGTGAACAAGTGCTTCAAAAGAGCTGGGTTCGAAGGCATGCGGATGTTGCAACTGAGTTCTGCCGCGCAAAACGGTGCAACAGCAGGGACAGCAATTACAGATCAGGTTAGCCTTGTCCGCGCTGTTGTTGCTTGTATGAACAAGACCTGCCGCCTCGGCCAGATCCAACACCCTCAAACCTTCTTCCTTGTTAATCGAGCGGGCAAATCCCCTTTCCACCAGAAATTCGGCCGTACCGTCAAAGATCAGACAGACTTCCTTGGGTTTATCACAGCCGGCCACACTAACCCGGCAGGCGCAGTTGCTCACCGCGATATAGGCGGCATTGTTAATGAAGTTTTTAACCTCTTCATAGGGATGGATGCGGTCTTTCGCGGTGATTGATTTTTCTACCGCTACTACCCGCATCAGCGGTGTGGGATTCCCGGCGAAAGATGCGCCCAGCGCTTCGGAGTGATAGTCCTCCCAGAGCTTGCCCAGGCTTTTGTGCATGGGTGTTCCGCCGCCTTTCATAAAGGGAAACTCAAATACACCCGGAATTAGCGGAACCAGACCATACTGTTTTTCTCCATCCTTATTGCGGGAAAAGATAATGCCTTTATCGGCCATCGATTCCAGATGTTCTTTCGCCTCGTCAGCTGTTATGCCTGCCTTTTGCGCGATTACGGCCGGACTTTTGGCTTTATAGCTCAGGCAGACGGCAAGGGCGGCCTCCCGGGGTGAAAAAAGTATGCGTAGAATTTCGTCGATCGCCTTTGCCTTTGGCGCGGTTGAAGGGTGTGCATCCAGGACTTCTCTTAATCGTTCATAAATATCCATGAGTTTCCTCCTTTGAAATCGTTTCGGCCGATACTGTAATAGACCGGTCGTCTACAAGTCAAGAAATATTAATTTTACAAGTGCTGCTGCCCAGATATCAGGATTAAATATCCGCGGTAAGAGAAGCTGGGTTTATGGTATGTCCGGAATTCCTTAAATCAACGTCTTTTCCAAGCGCGTCTGATGGAGCGAAGGAGAAGGGAAATACCGATTTTCAAAAGTTCAAAAATCAGGATCATAGCGGCTGCGGATATAAAACCGGCAATCACAGCGTCCCTGGTGAATGGTATGAGGAAGGAAAAATTTGTATATGTTTCGTCGATTAGCTCTCTATCGCCTTTTGCAGCAATAAAAAAGACTTTCCCGGCCAGGCTTGTGTTTAATGATTCTTTCTGGGTTTTGAATCTTAAGAACCTTTCATATATGTTTTTTATCGGCAGAGCTTCTTCTTGAAGCGTCTTGTCTTCATTTCCTTCATGCTTTTTTATCAGCTCCGGCATCGAGCCGTTGAAATATTTTTCGGCAATTTCCTGGTAACCGCGAAGATTATTGGTTACCTCGAGGAAATGCGCATCTAATCTTTTTTCGTATTGGTCAACAAACGCTGGTATCTGTATTCCCAGTAAAATGGATATGCAGGCAATCAAAATAAGGAAATAGCGATAAATTATGCTCATATTTTATTTGATCCGGAATCAAAATTATCCAATTTTTTGCGCAAAATAGTACATATTGCCGGGTATCTGTGTCAAGCCATTTAATACCAATACTTAATTACTCACTCAGGGCAGCAAAAATAATTTGACAGAAAACGGCCTTCTCCCCTAGTATAATTACGAAGCTCAGGCCGTATGGCGGTAATTCCTGATTTATGACGGATATAGTTGTTCAGAGGAGACGGGCTGTTAAGGTATGACGCAAAGTTTGAGAATCCCTACGGTTGAAGAATGCTATCAGCTGATGAAGAGCTATGCCATGCTTCCCAACATTGTCGCTCATTCGGAACAGGTAGCCTGGGTTGCCGCAGCCATTATGGATCACCTTGAGCATGATACGGGCATTAACCGCGAAGCTGTTATTGCCGCTTGCCTCCTCCATGACATCACTAAAACCCGCTCCCTCCAGACCCGGGAGCATCACGATATTTCCGGTGGCCGGCTTCTTGCGGAACTGGGGTTTCCCGCTATCGGGGAAATGGTCGAGGAACACGTTATTCTGCAAGACTTTCAGCCCGGAGGAAAACTCCGAGATAAAGAGATTGTCTGCTATGCGGATAAGAGAGTATTGCATGATAGGATTGTGACCGTGGAAGAGAGGGTAGCCGACCTCATTTTGCGCTATGGTACGACGAAAGAGAGGATTCAATTAATCAATTCCAATGCTCAGCAGGTTTGCCAACTGGAAGTGAAAATCCGCCGTTTCCTGACATCGGATCTCCGGATCGTCCTTGATGAGATTAAGCCAAACGGCAGTCCGCGTCATTGGTTGTAAATTAAGTGAGCTTCAGGTTACAGGAATGTAGAGGCGTTCACCCCTGCTTCCACACCGCTGCAGCAGTGATGACCTTGCACTTTACGCTCGGCAGGGGCTGCAATGCTTCATCATATTGTGTTCATTTCTTTATAGTATTGTCATCAAATTGTAACATTTCTTATGTATAATGTTTTCCAATTAAATATTTGGAGGGAGAAAAATGAATAGTATCATTAAGAAAATAATATTCAGTATAGCTTTAGTCATTTTTACGGCTGGGCTGGCGATTGCCGCTGATTCTCTGGTCATTAAGGGATCAACAACGGTGTTGCCAATTACTCAGGCTGCCCTGGAATCTTATATGAAAGCAAACAAAGGAGTGCAAATATCTCTTTCCGGCGGCGGCTCCGGCGAGGGAATTAAAGCGTTGATTGATAAAACCGCCGACATTGGCAATTCATCGCGAGAGATCAAAAAGGAAGAAATTGAACTCGCCGCTGTAAAAGGCATAAAGCCCGTTGCCCACGTTATTGCTTATGATGCTTTAATCCCGATCGTCAACCCAAGGAATAAAGTAAAAGGGTTGTCTACCGATCAGCTAAGCCTGATTTATCAGGGCAAAATAACCAATTGGAAGGAAGTGGGCGGCGATGATCTGAAAATTATCGTCATTTCCCGGGATTCATCTTCCGGCACTTTTGAATCATGGGATCACTTTGTCATGAAGAAGGCTAAAGTGACGCCGCGGGCTCAGATGCTGGCATCAAGTGGTGCTGTTGTTACCGCAGTGGGCAATAACAGATATGCCATCAGTTATGTGGGCATGGGTTATGTTAATAAAAGTGTCAAGGCGCTGGAAGTAAATGGAGTTGCCGCTTCTGCCCAAACAGCTCTTTCCAAACAATATCCCTTTTCCCGTGAACTTTATATGTACACCAATGGAGAACCGAAGGGTGAAGTTGCCAGATTTATTGCCTTTTTGAAAAGCGCAGCGGGTCAGGGCATTGTCAAAAAGGAAGGTTTTGTGCCCATCAGAAAGTAAAAATTCATTATGAGCAGACATACCAAAGAAAAATTAATCAAATATGTTTTATTTCTGTTTGCACTGGTATCTGTGCTGGTGCTGGGGTTAATTGTCTTTTCTCTTTTCCGCGAAGGCCTGCCGATTTTTAAAAAAGTATCTCTGTATGATTTTATTTTCGGGCTGGAGTGGTATCCTACGTCCGATCCGCCATTATTCGGCATATTCCCGCTTATCGTGGGATCGGTTGTGGTGACATTAATTTCCTCGCTGATGGCCGTACCGCTGGGAGTCCTTTCGGCAATTTACATCGCCGAGATTGCACCTGCTTCCGTTAAAGAAATTCTCAAATCCATAATAGAGCTTCTGGCGGGAATTCCTTCTGTGGTGCTCGGCTTTTTCGGCATGGTCGTCATTGCTCCCTGGCTGCAGAATACATTTGATCTTCCCACCGGATTGAACATTATTAATGCTTCCGTCATTCTGGCCGTTATGGCGATACCGACAATTTCCAGCATATCGGAGGATGCTCTGTATGCCGTACCCCGTGAATTCAAAGAAGCATCATATGCCTTGGGGGCGACAAAATTTGAAACCATAACCAGAGTAATAATTCCTTCGGCTCTCTCGGGAATATCGACGGCTGTTATTCTGGGGATGTCCAGGGCGATTGGCGAAACGATGGTTGTGCTCATGGTTGCCGGTGGTTCCGCGGCTATTCCTGAAAGCCTGTTTGATTCTGTTCGTCCCATGCCGGCAAGTATTGCTGCGGAAATGGGTGAGGCGCCGTACCGCGGTTTGCATTATCAGGCGCTCTTCGCTACGGGCATTGTTCTATTTTCGCTGACATTAATTTTTAATCTGATTGCTGATTATGTGTCGGAAAAATACCGGCAATCAGGATCAGCAACACTCTGAGATCGGGTATGGGGTCATGAACGCAAATCGCATACATTCCATGAAATGGAGATATATCAGGCAGCAGGTGTTCTTCGTTACGGTGCGCCTTTCCGCATTGATTATTGCTCTTGCTTTGGGCGGGATTCTTCTTTACATAATAATTAACGGCATCGGTGCGATAAGCTGGGATTTTATAAGCATGCCGCCGACTGATTCGATGACCAAGGGCGGAATAATGCCGGCAATAGTGGGCACCCTCTATTTAACTATCGGAGCTATAGCTATCGGTCTGCCATTGGGCGTTGTTTCCGCAATTTACCTTACGGAATATGCGCGGCAGGGCAGGATAATCAGAATAATTAAAGTCGGCATAAACTGTCTGGCAGGTGTCCCCTCGGTTGTCTTCGGACTCTTCGGCCTGGGTTTTTTTGTTGTGTTTCTGAAATTTGGTTCCAGCATTCTGGCCGGCTCTTTGACGCTTAGCTTTTTAATTATGCCGACGATAATCGGAGCATCTGAAGAGGCCTTAAAGGCTGTGCCTCAGACTTTCCGGGAGGCATCGCTCGCACTCGGTGTGTCCAAATGGCAGACCACTCTCCGTATCGTTCTGCCCACGGCATTGCCGGGGATATTAACTGGTTCTATTTTAGGAATAGGGCGCGCCGCCGGTGAAACCGCTCCTATTATGTTTACGGCGGCAGCATATTTTACGGCAAAATTGCCCGGCTCCATATTTGATGAAGTCATGGCATTACCCTATCATATCTATGTGCTGGCTACAGCCGGAACGAATATTGAACAAACCAGGCCGCTGCAATACGGAACAGTGCTTGTTTTGGTGGCGCTGGTTCTGGGTATTGATCTGATCGCGATAGTGATCCGCAGTTATATGAGAAAGCAGAAAAGGTGGTAAGCATGGAAGAAAACCATATTATTAATTTGCATAATGTCAATTTCTATTATGGCCAGGTAAAAGCGCTGACGGATATTAATATGGCTTTTGAGAAAAACAAGGTTACGGCGCTCATCGGACCGTCCGGTTGCGGCAAATCAACGCTGCTGAGATTGTTAAACAGAATGAATGATCTGATTGACGGAACACGGGTAGAAGGAGAAATCCTTTTTGAGGGTAAAAATATTTATTCTGCGGATATTGATCCGGTGGAAGTACGCAAAAAAATTGGCATGGTTTTTCAGAAACCTAATCCGTTTCCCAAAACTATTTATAACAACATCACTTATGGACCGAGTTTAATTTGGGCAAATGACAAGAACGATCTGGATGAGCTGGTTGAACACAGTTTGCGGCAGGCTGTTCTCTGGGATGAAGTCAAAGATATTTTGAATAAATCCGCAATGACACTTTCCGGCGGGCAACAGCAGCGTCTCTGCATTGCCCGGGCTCTGGCCATGAAACCGGATATTCTGCTGATGGACGAGCCGACATCGGCTCTTGACCCCATATCCACTGCCAAAATTGAGGAATTGATCGAAGAGCTGAAAAAGAACTATACAATAATTATCGTAACGCATAATATGCAGCAGGCGGCGCGCATCTCCGATGAAACGGCGTTCTTTTATATCGGCAAATTAATAGAATATAATAAAACGGAAAAGATTTTTACCAAACCTGATGTGAAGCATACGGAAGATTATATAACGGGCAGATTCGGCTGATTCGGAACGACTTTGGAAAAGGGCTTATCTGCGGCGTTGCGCTACGTTCGCGTCGCTGCGACCTACGAAAAGTAGGCCTCACTCCGCGATACTCGCGCGCCTTGCATCTAAACCCTTTTGCAAAGCCGTCTAAATTTGTAAAAGGAAATAATTGGGTAGTGTCAAAAGTTTTATGAAAACTAGCACGGATAAATGAAAAGAGAGATAGGATTTGGTTCGGGAGTAAAAGCAAGAGCCATTTGACATAGCGATAATGTTTGTCGGAAGATTTCAGGCAAACTTAGGCCATAAAA
>JANYAY010000086.1 GCA_025361065.1 Deltaproteobacteria bacterium | reverse complement strand
GCCGTACCTGCCTGGCTCTAGATGGGCCGCAGGCATGGCTATGGATAACTCTCACATGGGGGAGGGAAACTTTCTTCTGATAACAGCTTAATAATATAGATGTTTCAATGAAAATATTAAAGAAATTTTGACATTACGGTGCGAGGCGCCAAAGTGCGCAATTCCCTTGGCTGGTCAAACTATCTGGATCAGGCGCTGGAGCAAACCGGCGATGTCGACGTGCTTTTCGCACAGCACAACTGGCCGATCTGGGGCCGGGCGCGCATCGCCGAGTTCATCACCAAGCATCGCGACGTTTACAAATATATTCACGACCAGACGGTGCGTCTCATCAACGCCGGCTACACGCCGCGCGAAATCGCCGATATGGTAAAACTACCAAAATCTCTTGAGACCTATCTGGCCAGTCGCGGCTACTATGGCGATCTGCGCCACAACGTCAAGGCAGTCTATCAGTTCTATATGGGCTTTTACGACGGCAATCCGGCGAACCTGAATCCACTGCCCCCTGTGGAGTCAGCCAAGCGCTATATTGAACTGATTGGCGCCGACAAAGCCATAGCGGCGGCTCAGGTTGCATTCAATAAGGGAGATTACCGCTGGACCGCTGAATTGCTGAACCACGTTGTGTTTGCCCAGCCCCAAAATAAGAGTGCCATTGATTTACTGGCGCGCACTTACGACCAGATGGGCTACATTGCCGAAGCAGCCACCTGGCGTAACAGCTATCTGACAGCGGCGGTCGAGCTGCGCAATGGTCCGCCGAAGAAAGGCATTGATCGCAGCTACATGATCGACATGATCAGGCAGACGCCGATCGAACGCTTCCTTGACGCCATGGCCGCGGGGCTCAACGGTCCTGCCGCTGAGGATAAGAATCTCAGGATTAATCTGGTAATCTCTGACACCGGGGAATCCTTCGTGCTCTGGATAGAGAATGCGGTGCTGCACTACAAAAAGGCAGCACCGGCAGCCGATGCCAACGCGACCCTAACCCTAACTAAGGAGATATTTATCAAGATGATGGCCGGCACCGCTGGTGTGAAGGACACCTTGATGAGCGATGACCTCAAGACCACAGGCAGCAAGATCGATCTGATCCGCTTTTTCACTTTAATCGATAAAGCGCCGGGCACATTTGCCATCTCAACACCGTAAGCTGGAGACCTTTGCTGCAATGCGGTGGATGGATATTCAGTTTATCCACCGCATTGTTAGTAATATTAGTAAGTATCTGCCGGTTTTTTACTGACAATACATCCACGGAATATCAGAGGCTAAATAGAATTAATTATTGCCGGGCAGTCAATACTTCCACTCGTTGAGCGATTTTGAAAAATCAGTAATTGTTTTTTTATTTGTTTCTTTCGGAAATTCTTGTTTCTCCATTTTTGCATTTTATGCTACATTTCAATCAGTAATCGGGGAAATAATTTCGCACCGCCGGCAGCCTGAGAAAACAAATCTCAATCTGTCTCACCGGGAGAAACCGGTCTGCTTTACCCATAAATTGGTGACCGCCAAATTTAGGCAGATGCCTTCGAATAAGAGATCATATTATGAATAATCATTTTCTCATTTTTATTTTGGCGCTGTCGATAACAGCAATCGTAAGCTTTATTTACGTGATGTGGCGTGGCCGCCGGGATGAGCAAAAATTAATCAGTATTATCCATGGCTCCCCTATTCCTACTTTTGTGTTATCCAAAGATCATAAAATAATATACTGGAACAGGGCTCTGCAGGCACTGAGTAACATCAAACCCAGCGAAATCCTGGGCACAAATCAGCAGTGGCGAGCGTTTTATGCCACACAGCGTTCCTGTCTGGCTGATCTGATACTCGATGAAAGAACCGGTGAAATTGCCGATCTCTATACTGGAAAGTGGAGCAAGTCAAAACTGCTGGAAGATGCTTATGAAGTAACGGAATTTTTCGCTGATCTGGGCGAGAAGGGGAAATGGCTGCGGATCACTTCGGCGGGACTTCGAGATGTAAATGGTAATTTATTCGGCGCTAT
Organism: Deltaproteobacteria bacterium; assembly: GCA_025361065.1. Taxonomy (GTDB): domain Bacteria; phylum Desulfobacterota; class Syntrophia; order Syntrophales; family Smithellaceae; genus MVRV01. The sequence continues at coordinate 2,507 of JANYAY010000086.1, read as the reverse complement.
GGAGACGCTGGAAGATATTACCGAACAGAAATTAGCGCAGGATGAACTTTCCCAGCGAACCAAACTGGAATCATTGGGCACCTTTGCCGACGGCGTGGCTAAGGATTTTGACAGCCTCCTCTCAGCGATTCTGCGCAATGTTTTTCTGGCCAAAATATCCGCGATTGATGAAGATAAAATTATGGAGGATGGTCTGGCGGTGGCGGAACGTGCCGGTTTGCAAGCCAAAGAACTGGCTCACCGGCTGAGTACATTTGCCCAGGGTGGCTATACGGTTCGCAAACTGGAAAATCTGGAGCCTCTGTTGAGAGAGTCCGCCCGAAATGTTTTTAACGATTCCAATATCACCTGTAATATCTCCATCGCCTGCGACTTGTGGCCGTGCGAAGTTGATGCCGCCCAGATCAGGCAGGTGGTAGAAAATGTCTTGATTAATGCCAAAGAGGCCATGCCCGACGGCGGTATTGTAGAGATAATCGCCGAGAATACGGCAATCGGGACAAATATCAGGACTCTGGGACAAGGAAATTATGTCCGGATTATCATTAAGGACAATGGCACTGGAATTCCCCGGGAAAATCTTTCCCGGATATTTGATCCCTACTTTACAACAAAAAAGGAGAAAGAACACGGAGGCATTGGCTTGGGGTTGGCCATCAGCGATACACTCGTCAAGTACCATAAAGGATTGATTTCAGTCGAATCCATTGTTAATTCCGGAACCACCTTTTCCATATATCTGGCCGCGACAATGAAAAACGGTACAGGAGATTGTGGCTACGAGTAACTATTGCCCTTTGTGTTGCGCGAGATGGCTTTCCTGGGATGTACTTCCGGCAATGCAGCAAATCGTCAAACGCGACAAAAATAAGGATTCCAATCAGTAATAAACACAATTCACGACCGGCGACAAACATCGACACACTGCATTCGTTGGACAAGATTTCATTGACATACAAAATCCTCCTTCATATAGCTTCCCGGAGGGAAGGTAATATTTTATCAAATATGTTCCATAACATTCCAATTTCTCACATGGCGAATGTTTGCAAAAGTATTCATAATAAATAAATCCAGCGACTTTTATCAGGAGGCGTTCGTGTTTAAAACTAGAGTGACGGAGTTGTTAAATATTCAATACCCCATCATTCAGGGTGGTATGATGTGGATTTCCCGTGCTGAACTGACAAGCGCTGTATCAAATGCCGGAGGATTAGGCGTTATGACCGCCCTCTCTTTTTCCGATACAAAAGATCTTACCGCCGAAATCAAGAAGACAAGGCAGATGACAAAAAACACATTCGGCGTCAATATCACCCTGCTGCCTACATTCAGGGAGATTAATTATGATGATTATATCGACATTATTATTGGCGAGGGCATAAAAGTTGTGGAAACGGCCGGAAACAACCCTGAGCGTGTCACAGGAAGATTGAAAGCGGCAGGTATAACGGTCATCCATAAGTGCACCACCGTGAGACATGCCAGAAAAGCTGAAGAATTGGGGTGCGATATTATCAGCATAGACGGCTACGAATGCGCCGGTCATCCGGGTGAAGATGATGTGGGTGGTCTTGTTCTTGTCCCGGCGACTGTGGATGCTGTAAATGTCCCCGTCATCGGCTCCGGCGGATTCTGTGAAGCCAGAGGCTTCGTTGCTGCGCTGGCTCTTGGTGCAGAAGGCGTGAACATGGGGACCCGTTTTATGCTGACGAAAGAAGCACCGGTACATCCAAACGTTAAAGAATGGATATTAAAGTTCACGGAAAGAGACACCTTGTTGCTGCTGAGGACATTCCATAACACAGTAAGGGTGGCCAGAACTCCGAACTCGGAAAAAGTTCTGGAGATGGAGAGAAGAGGCGCCACTATTGAGGAGATACGACCGCTGATAGCTGGAACCAAGGGACAGTCAATGCTCCAACACGGAAACGTGGATGAGGGTATTACTTCCGTGGGGCAGTGTATAGGTCTGATGGACAGTATTCCGACTGTTAAAGAAGTCATAGACAAAACCATAAAAGATGCGGAAAAAATCATAAATGATCGACTTGTAAAGTTCACAAAAAATTAGCCCGAAAGACAAATTGGCGGAGATGATCACCGCCAATTTCTGACACAGCCACCTAAGGACAAACATCTGGTTCCGAACCGCCCGGGAAGAGATGGTTTTGCCTGCATGAAATGTGAAGACTGCGACCACGAATACTTCATAATTTTCTCCCGCAAATGATGCTGCGTTCAATCGGTAATCGTGGAGATACTGAGCTAGTGCAGGGTGATAATCAGCAAACTGTGAAACCAAAAATTAATTGACAATATCCGGATAACTCCTATCATACCGGAAAAATGAAAAATGGAAAAATGGGGTAGTGTCAAAAGTTTTATGAAAACTAGCACGGATAAATGAAAAGAGAGATAGGATTTGGTTCGGGAGTAAAAGCAAGAGCCATTTGACATAGCGATAATGTTTGTCGGAAGATTTCAGGCAAACTTAGGCCATAAAA
>JANYAY010000085.1 GCA_025361065.1 Deltaproteobacteria bacterium | reverse complement strand
TGATAAGGTTGTGCGAAAAAAAGCGATGGAACTCAAGCTCAAATTTCCAGAACAACTTTCACGATCAAGCATCCTGCCTGACAACCCTGTTGATGAAACCCATCACGACCTAGAAAAACGCCCTTTCATCATCTACCATATTTTCCTCTCTATTTAGCGAAAATTTTTGCAGAATATTCCACGTCTTGCCGCAGCAACACAGATTTATAGAAGAGATCAATAAGAGGAAAAAATTAATGAACTTCCGCATAGCTGATACATTTACCGACAGTTTATCCAAACTGACAAATGAGGAGCAAAAAGCCGTCAAGACCACGGCCTTTGATCTTCAAGTAAACCCGGCCAGTCCGGGGATGAAATTTCACAAGCTGGAAAAGGCAAAAGACAAACGCTTCTGGTCTGTCCGTGTAAACAGCGATTTGCGTTTGATTGTCCATAAAACGGAAAGTAGCCTGCTTTTGTGTTATGTCGGCCATCACGACAATGCTTATCAATGGGCCGAATGTCGGAAGCTGGAAACGCACCCGCAGACCGGAGCGGCCCAATTGGTTGAGATTCGGGAAACCGTCAAAGAAATAATCAGCCCTCAATACACTGAAGTTCCAAAGCCGGTAGTTCCGGGGAAGTTGCCTTTATTTGCCAATTATTCCGATGCGGAACTATTGAAATACGGTGTGCCGCCGGAATGGCTCGATGATGTACGCAAAGCCAGTGATGATACTATCCTTGAACTAGCCGACCATCTGCCGGGCGAAGCGGCGGAAGCATTGTTGTGTCTGGCTACCGGAACGCTGGCGCAAATTATTCCACCTGCTGCCGTAGGTTCTGATCCTTTCAAACATCCTGATGCTGAACGCCGTTTCCGCACGATGCACAATCTTGAAGAACTGGAACGCGCTTTGGAATACCCTTGGGAGAAATGGATCGTTTTTCTCCATCCAGCACAGCGGCAAATGGTGGAAAAAGATTATAGCGGGCCGGCGCGAGTATCCGGTTCGGCAGGAACAGGCAAGACCATCGTCGCTCTTCATCGGGCTGTGTTTCTTGCGCGGTCTAATCCCGATGCCCGTGCGCTCCTAACAACTTTTTCAGATACTCTGGCCAACGCTCTGCGTTTGAGGATGAGACGCCTGATCAGCAATGCACCACGCATGGGTGAACGGCTGGAATGTATTGCCCTCAACGAGATTGGACTCAGGCTTTATGAAGCGAACTATGGCCGGACACGGATTGTATCCGCTGCTGAAATCATAAAGATAATGAAAGAATCTTCGGGCGAGGTTCCCGGCCATAAATTCCCACTGTCTTTCTTAATTACTGAATGGAAAGATGTGGTGGATGCCTGGCAACTAAATACTTGGGAAGAATATCGTGATGCCCGTCGATTGGGACGAAAATCAAGACTTCCGGAAAAGCAGCGCGTTATCCTTTGGTCAATATTCGATAAAGTCCGCACGAAGCTTCAAACTGGGAATCTTTGGACTTATTCAGACATCTTCGCCCGTCTGGCGGATCATTTTGCCAAAAGCAATAAACTGCCCTTTGATTATATTGTAGTGGATGAGGCGCAGGACATCAGTATTTCACAACTGCGGTTTCTTGCTGCCTTGGGCGCGGGCCGTCCGAATAGCCTGTTCTTTGCCGGTGATCTTGGGCAGCGGATTTTCCAGCAGCCTTTTTCCTGGAAGGCGCTGGGTGTCGATATTCGGGGACGTTCCCGCACATTGAGAATCAATTACCGGACATCGCACCAGATCAGAATGCAGGCGGACCGCCTGCTGGGAATAGAATTGTCGGATGTGGATGGCAATAAGGAAGAGCGTCGCGGCATTGTTTCCGTTTTCAATGGCCCGAAACCGGCGATTCTGGTTTGCGACTCGCAGGAGAAGGAAATAGAGGCGGTGGCAAAATGGCTCTCCGATAGAATCAGTGAGGGCTCACGGCCTTATGAAATCGGTGTGTTTGTCCGCTCTGATGCTCAATTGTCTCGGGCACAGGCTGCTGTCGAGAAAGCTAAAATTCCTTATCAGATTCTTGATGACAAGGTTGAAACGTTCAGTGGGCATGCATCCATCAGCACGATGCATCTGGCCAAGGGACTTGAGTTCCGGGCTGTTTGTGTGATGGCCTGTGACGATGAGGTGGTTCCCCTGCAAGAGCGCATCGAAACGGCGGGCGATGATGCTGATCTGGAAGAAGTCTATAACACAGAGCGGCACCTGCTCTATGTCGCCTGCACCCGTGCCCGCGATCACCTGCTTATAACCAGTGGCGACTCTCCATCTGAATTTCTCGATGATTTGCGGATGTGATGCAGGGTTTTTTAACTATTGTCAATCTTTACAAAATCAGGAAGATGAGTGATGAGAATATCGCTCTGGATTTGTTGCAGATACATTCTGCCCTCCCTGGTAATATGAATAATTCCTTGCAAGTTCAAGGCAACGCTTTTTCCACTTGCCAGATGATGCTCGCATACTCTTTTCAAAATCGGAATAGACTCATCATCAAGTATACCATCCACCTCGATAGCTGTAATGTTTTTCTGCGGACTTGTTTCTTTGATGTAAATCATGGGAACATATTCTTCCGGGGAATAATTATTTTTGTTCCCGCTGCCGCGGGATGAGCGTTAATTCTCGTGAGCGAGCTCGCAATATAATAACGTTCATTTCATGCCTCGACATCTTGCTGCGAGTTGGTTGATTCATAAGGAGGCAATTCCTATGCCGGGCATATGTTTATTATTAAATAAGGTTGACTTGCCGCCATGCGCCGCCTCTCTTTTGTGAGCGGGGAGTGCCAATGGATTGTTCTTACCATTTAAAATTTAAGGCAATTCCCCTTAGTTAAAATCTGTAAAAATAAAATCAGCGAACTGTTACCCGAAATTATCGGGCGGCATAGTTGATGTAAAGGAAGAAAGAAGAATCAGGAAAAATGCGCCATATATGGCTGATAAAAAAACAACATATGGTGCAATGTTAGTAACGGCCATAAAGCGCTCTATCGATTATCCCTCGTGATATGGAAGCCTTATAGCTTTGATGAAGTTGTGGCATTTATCTTGCGTAATGTATGAAAAAGTGTAAAAATTAAACCTGTTTCGATACAAACGATTGGGGGCTGCCAATGCTGAAAGTCACAAATCTCGAAACGACCTATAATGATATCATCCTGTCACTCAAGGGGATTTCCCTTGAAGTTCCTCAAGGTAAGATTGTCGCTCTTCTCGGCGCCAATGGTAGCGGCAAAACCACCACCCTCAATACAATTTCCGGAATCCGCAAGACGATCGATCTGGCCGTTGAAGACGGCGTGATCGAATTCGAAGGTCAGGTTATCAATGAAAAGGAGCCTTACAGTATCGTTTCCCTGGGGATATCCCAGGTCCCTGAAGGAAGGCGGATTTTTGCGGAACTGACTGTTGAGGAAAATATCGTGATCGGTTCCTATACCCTTGCGGATCGAAAGAAGTTCCCTCTGAGCCTGGAGACGATCTTTGGCTACTTTCCCATCCTGAAAGAACGCCGCCGTCAGCTTGCCGGGTACCTCAGTGGCGGGGAGCAGCAAATGCTGGCTATTGCCCGGGCCCTCATCGCCGATCCCCGGCTGATCATGCTGGACGAACCGTCCCTCGGGATCGCGCCTCTGGTCGTGAAAGAAATATTTGAAATCGTCAGTACCATCAATAAAGAAAGAGGTGTGGCCATTTTATTGGTGGAGCAGAACGCCAATGTGGCCCTATCGATCGCCCATTACGGTTACATTCTGGAGAACGGCAGAATCGTTATGGAAGGACCTAGCGAAGTATTGCGTGAAAATAAGGATATCAAGGAGTTTTACCTTGGTCTGACGGATGTGGGCACCAAGAAAAGTTTCCGGGACGTTAAACATTACAAAAGAAGGAAAAGATGGCTGTCATGAATCAGGACAAATCGCTTCAACTGGAGATAAAAGATCTTTCCATGAGCTTCGGTGGAATTAAGGCCATTCGGAATGTTTCCATCGGTGTGCAATCAGGGGAAATCTATTCGATCATCGGGCCGAACGGGGCCGGCAAGACAACCATCTTCAATTGTATCAGCGGTATCTACAAGGCTCAACAGGGCAGCATCCGGTTTGAAAATCGGGAGTTGCTCGGGGTAAAGCCGGACCGGATTGCGCAAATGGGTGTGGCCCGGGCTTTTCAGAACATAGCCCTTTTCAAGGGAATGACCGTTCTGGATAATCTGATGTCCGCACGGGTCCATCTCATGAAGTACGGACTTTTAGGGGCAGCCCTGTACCTTGGCGCATGCCAGCGGGAGGAGGTGCAAAACCGCGATGCCGTGGAAGATGTGATTGAGTTTCTTGATTTGCAGTCTGTGCGGAAGTCTCCCGTGAGCAGCCTGTCCTACGGACTCCAGAAACGGGTGGAACTCGCGCGGGCTCTGGCCATGAAACCGAAGATCCTGCTGGTTGACGAACCCGTCAGCGGAATGAATCTGGAAGAGCGGGAAGATATGGCGAGGTATATAATTGATATCAATGAAGAAATGGATATAACGGTTGTGTTGATCGAGCACGACATGGGGCTGGTCATGGATCTGTCCGATCGGGTTACCGTTCTTAATTTCGGCACCAAAATCGCTGAAGGTACACCCGGAGAAGTAAGTTCGAATCCGGAAGTGGTCAAGGCCTACCTGGGAGATGAGCACTGATGGCCAAGCGATTATTAAAGATGATCAGCGGGAGGGGGGAGCAACATTCATGGAGAGGGTAAATACGACATTGCCGAAGCTTCTGCTGGAAAAAACGGAGCTTTATCAGGACCGGGTTGCCATGCGGGAAAAGTTCAAAGGCATCTGGCAGGAAATCTCTTGGAATATGTACTTGGGAAAGGTTCGTGAATTCTGCCTGGGTCTTACGGATCTGGGCATGAAAAAAGGAGACCAGGCCTCGATTTTGGGTGAGAACTGCCCGGAATGGCTTTTTGCCGACTTGGGAATCCAGAGTCTGGGGGGGGTGGCAGTCGGTATTTATCCCACAAATTCGGCCCAACAGGTGAAATATATTCTTGATCACTCCGAATCGCGGTTTGTTGTTGTCAAGGACCAGGAACAGGCCGATAAGGTTCTGGCAGTTAAAGCAGAATTGCCTCTGTTGCAAAAGATCATCGTTATCGACATAAAAGGATTACGCAACTACAATGAACCTCTGATCATTAGTTATAAGGATGTAGAAGCTTTAGGCAGGGAAGCCCTCCGGAAAGACCCGGCGGCTTTTACCCGTCTTGTTGCACAGGGCCAGGCGGAAGATGTGGCTTTTATAGTCTATACGTCCGGGACAACGGGACATCCCAAAGGCGCCATGCTTTCCCATCGGAATGTCATTCATCAGGCTGTATATGCGCTGCAGCCGGTATTGCAATTTACGGATCGTGATACACTGGTCTCCTATTTGCCGCTATGCCATATACTCGAGAGAAGCCTTACCATGAGCATGCCGCTGGTTTTCGGCTATACGGTAAGTTTTGCCGAATCGATCGAGACGGTTCAGCAGAACATCCAGGAGATTCGCCCCTCGTTTTTTGCCGCCGTTCCGCGCATTTTGGAAAAACTGCACTCCGGCGTACTAATCAAGATGGAAGACACGACGCGTTTTAAGAAATTCATGTATAATTTCTGGCAGCCCGTGGGCCTGCGGGTATCGAGCTACCGAATGAACAACGAAAAGGTTCCTTTACAGTGGCGTTTGCTTTATGCTTTGGGTTATCTCTGGAGTTTCCGGGCCGTCCGGGACAAGGTCGGGATGCTCAACTGCCGTTGTCTCATGAGCGGCGGGGCGCCTATTGCCCCGGAGGTCCTGACATTTTTCCGCTCGCTCGGTGTGCGGACCGTGGAGATGTATGGAGCCACGGAAACGTCCGGAACGATTTCCGGGCCCCATAAGAAAATCAAACATGGATCCGTGGGAGAGCCTTGCCAAGGGTTGGAATTTCGACTGGCCGAGGATGGAGAAATCCATGTTAAGGGGGATTCCATCTTTGTCGGTTATTACCGGGACCCCGAGGCCACATGTGAGGTAGTCCGTGACGGCTGGTATTGTACGGGAGATGTGGGCCAGCTCGATGAGGACAATCACCTCTACATCGTTGATCGTAAGAAGGATATCATCATCACTTCCGGAGGGAAGAATATCTCTCCTTCAGAAATTGAAAACAAGCTTAAATGCAGTATGTATATAAAAGAGGCGATTGCCATTGGTGACCGCCGAAAGTATATTAGTGCGCTGATTCAGATCGATTACGAAAACGTGGGGAACTGGGCGCAGAAGAACAAAATTGCTTACACGACCTATCGGAGTCTGGCGGAAAATCCAAAAGTCAAGGAACTGATTAAGCAGGAGATTGACGTGGCGAATGAAGGCCTGGCCAATGTAGAAAGCGTCAAGAAGTTCAAAATTCTGGAGAAGGAGCTCGACCAGGATGATGAGGAATTGACCGCCACGCAGAAAGTAAAACGCAAGACCATTGAGAAGCGGTTTGTTAAGGAGATAGCGGAAATGTACGGCGGTCGCTAATACCAATTCGCTTTCTGTGGCTAACTTTGTTGGCATCGTCGTCGGCTTCTTCAACGTATGTACAATACGTCTCCGGCGCCTCCTTCTTGCCGCCGCGTTATCCTTTGAAATCGAAATGGTATAAGAGTCCTGCCGGGAGGAAAATTCAGAGAGGGTGTTGATATAATGGAAAAGATTATCGAGATTCTGTTTAATGGTTTGTCCATGGGGGCGATTTACGCCCTGATGGCCCTTGGTTTTGTGCTCATCTTCAAATCGACAGGCGTGATTAACTTTGCCCAGGGAGAGTTAGCTATGGTGGGCGCCTTTATCTGTTACAGCTTTGCCACCATGATGAACGTTCCTTATATTTATGCCTTCTTTATCGCTCTGATCGGCGGCATCATTCTGGGTGCGGTCGTTTACCAGGTCTTCTTCAGGACCATGGTGGGTGAACCCCTGTTTTCCACGATCATGGTCACCGTAGGGCTCGCCAGTATCCTGACGTGTCTTGCGGGGCTTATCTGGGGGCATGATGTTTACTCGCTCAATTCTCCTTTTACGGATAAGGTTATTCACCTGGATAAAATTACCTTTGCCCAGGGTTCGATCTCCACGATTATTGTCTCTGTCGTCCTGTTTGTCATTGTCATCTTGTTTTTTAACCGCTCTCTGTTGGGAATCTCCATGCGGGGTTCGGCGGAAGATCCGGATACGGCGGGACTCATGGGCATCAACGTGAAGAAAATTCACATGGTGGCCTGGGCATTGGGAGGACTGGTAGCGGCGGTGGCGGGCATGTTCCTCGCGGAGCAGAGCTTTGTCCGCCTTTCGATGAGCCATGTGGGGATCAAGGCCATGGCTGCGGCGATTCTCGGGGGAATGGAAAGCATCAGCGGGGCCATTCTGGGCGGCATCATTATCGGCGTTGTCGAAGGGTTGGCGGCTAATTATCTGAGCGGTATGGAATTGGGAAATTTTCATATGGGTGATATCAAGGACGTGGCCGCCTTTGTGATTATGATCATCGTTCTGATGATCCGGCCTTACGGGATTTTCGGGAAGGAAAAAGTGGAAAGGGTATAGAAAAGTTTATGGCGAACTTCAAGATCAGTTACCGGGAAGATACAGCGCTTTTCCAGAATCTCTGGGTCAAGTCATGGCTGGGAATTTTTATCGCGGCGATGATTGTGCTGCCTTTTCTACTGTCCCGCTATCAATTAAGTATCCTCAACGGAATGGGTATTGCCGTGATCGGCGCCCTGGGTCTCAATCTCCTGATAGGTTATACGGGGCAGATTTCCTTGGGGCATGGGGCCTTCGTGGCCATCGGGGCTTACACGACGGGCCTGCTGGCGGGAACGCTGGGAGTCCCTTTTATCGTTGCCCTGCCTGTTTCCGGCACAACTGCAGCCTTGTTGAGCCTGATCGTGGGCGTTCCCTCTCTGCGGCTGAAAGGCCTGTATCTGGCTCTCGGGACATTGGCCTTTGGTTTCATTATCGAGTACGTCCTCTTTCACTGGGACCTTACCAGGGGAGATACGGGCATGGCTGTTCCCAAGATCGGAGCCGGCGGCTTTTTTATTGAAACGGAACTGCAGTTCTTTTATCTGATCATGTTTTTTGCGGCCCTTGCAACACTCGTCGCCAAGAATCTTGCCCGGACGAAAATTGGCCGTTCTTTTGTAGCCATCCGCGATCGTGACATCGCGGCGGAAGCTATGGGGATTTCGCTGAGCAAATACAAAATAATGGCGTTTGCCGTCAGTGCCTTCTATGCCGGCGTGGCGGGATGCCTGCTGGCGTATTACCAGAAATGGATCGTACCCGGAAATTTTGACATTTCCTTGTCTATCGCCTATATTGCGATGATCGTTCTCGGAGGAATGGGCACCATTCTGGGCTCTATCCTGGGTGCCATTCTGATTACCGGCATCCCCTACGGCATTGTTTACCTGACTGACGCGCTGCGGGGTACGTATCCCAATCTCAGCGGCTTGATCGTGGATTTAAAGCTCGGCATCTTCGGTCTGGTCATTGTCCTGACGCTTCTGTTCGAACCTCAGGGGCTTGTCGGCATCTATCGGCGGATAAAAGTTTACTGGAAGACCTGGCCCTTTAAGTATTAAGCCTATTGTATAAATGCTCTTTGCTGATCCGGGGAATCGGGAACGGACCGGCAATCGAAGGAGTAATATTTCCAGCAGCAGGATTTAAAATGGGCTGTCGATCGCTGCGGGAGGATTGATGGCAAAGTGTTGTTGATTACATTAATGACAAGGAGGAAAGAGATGAGAAGCAAATTGTGGGGATGGAGTGTATTATTGGCGGTTGTCTTGTTCCTGTCGGTGAACAGTGCCTGGGCGGCAACCGTGCGTGGCGTTACAGATAAAGAAATCAAGCTCGCTTGTCTCGTTGATCTCTCGGGACCGGGGAAATACGGCGGGCCGCCCATTGCCGATGCTTTCAGGGATTATGTGGCCTGGGTCAATGATACCGGCGGAATTAACGGCAGAAAAATCAATCTGGTGGTCGAGGATAATGGTATTCTTCCCACTACGACGATGAATGCGGCCAAGAAAGTGATCCTCAAAGACGAGGTCCTGGCCATCGCCTTCAATCTGGGCAGTGCCGGTTCCAGCGCCATCGTGCCCCTGTGTGCCGAGAACAAGGTCGTCCTCATGCCCCACGGGGCCAACAAGGTATTCTATCATCCCGGCAATAAATGGGTTTTTGTGCCCCATACGGTCCAGTTCAGCATGGCTTCCCGGGCGGTTGAGTATGTTCTGGGAAAGAACGCTAAGGCGCGGATCGGAGTCATCTATCAGGATGATGATTTCGGCAGGGAAGGCCTCGAGGGAGCAAGCGCTGCAGCCGCGTTCCTGAAGACGAAGCTTGTTGCACAGGCCCCTTACAAGACCGGTACCATCGATTTCACACCGCATATGAACGCCATGAAGGAAGCCAACGTGGACACTATCATGCTTTGGACTTACCTGCCCCAGTCAGCCGCCATCATCAAGCAGAAGGTGAAGATGGGTTGGGATGTTCAGCTGATATCGAACAATACCACAGGCGTCCCGCCGCTCTTTGCCTTGACCGGTGAGGCGGCCGACGGCTATATGTTTGTTACGCCTTATGCGCCGGTGAACACTGATCTGCCGGGGATTAAACGCATCAAAGAGATTAACAAGAAGTACGGCAATGCGGCCAAGACCCTGGAAAACCCAGCGTATCCGGACTATCTGTATCTGGCCGGTTGGGGATACATCGAGGCCATGGCCCAGGGACTCCGCAAGGCCGGTAAGGATCTGAATCCCGAGACCCTGGTGAAAGGACTGGAAAGCGTCCGGAATTTTGATATGGGTGGACTTTGTCCGAACATCACCTTTGGACCCAAGCAGCATGTGAGCAGTTTTTCCAGCCTGATCCTCAAGGCTGACGGAAAGACCAAGCGTTTTGTCATTGTCGATTCCATTAAGGCGCCTAAGACGCCGCAGGAGTAGCAGGCCGAATCGTCCGTCCGGCCGGAGATTCCAAATCTATTTATTAATGTCGGGGGGCAGATAGGATCAGCCTCCCGACATTAACCGTTTTGGATGAAGCGCTATCGTGAACTTTGGGGAGGCCTTTTTGCGGCGCCCCTGAGATGGAAAGCAAAGGGTTTGATCTGCCGGAGTGCCGGAAAGGGTGTATTTGCGCAGCATATGGATGGTTACAAAACCGTATGTTGTGCACCATCTTACGTTTTCGGGGAAACTTCCAGGTCAAGTCTTCGAAATAAAAGCACTTAATGTAATTAGACGGTTGGCATTTATCTTGCACTAAGTGCTGTCTGTTTACATCATCTGGCAATAAATATTCGGAAAAGGAGAATAAATCATGGATACATCATATTTGTCATTGGAAGGGAAAGTTGCCGTTGTTACCGGGGGCAGCCGGGGTATTGGTGAGGCTATAGCATTGGTTTTTGCTGATGCGGGAGCCGATGTGGCTATTTGTAGCCGTAAACTGGAAGATCTGGAAAAGGTTGCTGTGAAAATCAGGGCCATGGGACGTAGGGCCCTTGCCGTACCTATGCACAACCGGGAAATAGACAGTGTGAAGAACGGAGTTGACGCTATCATCAAAGAATTCGGGCGGATTGACATTCTGGTGAATAATGCGGCCACCAATCCCGGCATGGGATACCTCATTGATATGGACGAGAAAATGTACGACCAGATCATGGTCACTAACCTCAAGGGTTATACCATTATGAGCCAGCTGGTGGGTAAGATTATGCGCGAGCAGAAGAGCGGCAATATAGTTAATGTCTCTTCTGTCGGCGGTGTAAGTCCGGATAAAGGTCTGGGATTGTATTGCATCAGTAAGGCCGGCATCGGCATGCTGACCCGCGCCATGGCCAAAGAAATGGGCGAATTCAATGTACGCGTGAACTGCATCGCCCCGGGCGTGACAAGGACTAAATTCAGCAAGGCTCTCTGGAGCAACGAAGAGCTGATGAAGGTGGAAATGGCTCATATGCCGATTAAACGTGTTGCCGAGCCGGTAGAAATGGGTCGTATTGCCTTATTCCTCGCTTCGGATGCATCGGCTTACATGACGGGACAGATTCTGGTTGCGGACGGCGGCGGATCCATCTAACCGGGCCTGGGGCAGCAAGGTTTCCTTAAAAAGAGAGGGAAGTTGTGCGCCGGGAGAAGAAAGAACGCAATTGGAGTGTCAGACAATAAATATTTCAGAAGGGTCAAAAATCAGGAGGTATAAATTACAATGGGCTTAATGACAGCAGATCAATATAGAGAGAGTTTAAACGACGGCAGGATCGTCTACTACAAGGGCAAGAAGATCGATAATGTTTGCGACCATCCCCACCTGGCTGCCTGCGTCAATACGGTGGCCGTGGATTATGAAATGGCCCACGATCCGCAGTACAAGGATCTGGCGCTGGTTTTCGATGAGGAACTCCAGGAAAATATCAGCAGGTACAACCATATCCCTAAGAACGGTCAGGATCTGTTGAAGCACCTGGAGCTGATCATCAAGGCAACGGAACTGGGGCAAGGATACATTCCTCTGGCCCATGATATCGGCGCCGATGCTATGAACGCCATTGCCATTACGGCCAGGACCATGGGCGATGCCGGCAAGGTGTATGCGGAACGTATTGAAAAATACAGAAAATACTTAAAGAAGACGGATAAATGCGTCGTGGCGGGAGTTACTGATGCCAAAGGCGACCGGCACCTTAAGCCTTCCGACCCGGGGCAGGCGAATCCCGACTTCCAAGTGCGCCTGGTCAGCAAAGATGACAAAGGGATTATCGTCCGGGGCGCCAAGGTTCATATTACCGGAGCCGCCTACTGTAATGAATTCTTCGTTATTCCCTGCAAGGCCATGAGTTCTCCTGAGGAGGCTCCCTACGCTGTTGCCTTTGCCATCCAGGCCAATGCCAAGGGTGTCCGGCAGATTGTCCGTCCCTTCAATGGCCGGATCAGTGATGACGAGTTCCCCCTGGACAGTCCGTTGAGAATGATGCACACGGACTCTCTCATTATTTTCGATGATGTCTTTGTACCGTGGGACAGAGTGTTCCTGTGTGGCGAGTGGAAGTTTGCGGCGACGATGGTTTACAATTTCGCCCTCATGCATCGCCGGACGGGTTGTGCCTATCGCATACCCATGAGCGAACAATTACTGGGAATTGCTCAGGCTATTGCCGAGTATAACGGCATTGCCGACGCCCCCCACGTCAAGGAAAAGATCACGGAGATCGTGATCTATCTCGAGACGCTCACTGCACTGTCGAGGTCGGCCTGTCTGGATTTCGTGGATCATGCCGGCATTCCCGTTCCTAATCCCATTACAACGAATATCGCGAAATACCATTTTGCCCACAATTACCACAAGATTTGCGAGATCATTCAGGATCTTGCCGGTGGGCTCCTGGTGACCGCCCCGACCTACAGAGACTGGATGAACCCCGAAACACACGAGGACATCAAGAAGTACCTCCAGGGCAGTGCAAAAGTTCCGACGGAGAATAGATTGAGAATGTTTGATCTGATTCGCCGTCTGACCGCCGGCGACCTGGAAACGATTTGCCTCCACGGCGAGGGTTCTCCTTTTGCGGAAAGAATGACCATTCTGATGGAAGCAAGAAAGACCATCGCCCGCTGCAAGAAGCTTGCTGAGGGAATGGCTGGTATCAAATAATAAAACAACATTGGCTGACGGATGCGGCCGGCGCCAAGCAGTGGCCGCATCCGGAAGGCAATGTGTTTTGTCGCTGCAAAAAAAGTAACGGGTTTAAAGGACAGATATGGTGCCCATGATTTCAACAGAATTCACTGCCATAATGGGAATTCGTTATCCGATCATCGGGGCGCCCATGTTTCTGGTATCATATGAAGAACTGGTGGTCGCCGTCTGTAATGCCGGAGGGTTGGGGATGCTTCCCCTGCCGAATTACCGCACGACGGAACAGCTGCGGCAGGCCATGGAGATCATCCGTTCCCAAACGGAGGCGCCGGTGGGTGTCAATATTCATCTCTCCGGAAAATTTCCCTGGCAGGAACAACTAGCCATCTGTCTCGATCACGGTGTCAAATTTTTCATTACATCTCTGGGGGATCCCCGTCTGATTCTGGATGCCGTCCATGCCCGCGGGGGATTGGTATTTGCTGATGTAGTTTCCCTGGCCCAGGGGCTCAAGGCCCGTGAGGGAGGTGTGGATGGGTTGGTGGCTGTAGGGGCAGGCGCCGGGGGACATGGCGGCCGTGTTTCAACGCTTATCCTCGTACCCTATCTCCGAGAGAAGGTCGGACTGCCCGTAGTCGCGGCCGGTGGAATCAGTACCGGAGCGCAGATGGCCGCAGCCATTGCCTGCGGCGCCTGTGCGGTTATCGTGGGGACGCGACTTGTCGCCACACCGGAATCCCGTGCTTCCGCGGCCTACAAACAGGCCCTTATCGATACTGATCCCGATGGCATCGTTTGTACGAACCGGGTAACGGGAAATCCGGCGAACTGGATCGCCGCAAGTATCGCGGATATGGAGGAGAGGCCGCCGCTGACGTCGAAAAAGTGGCTTGATTTTTGGAGTGCCGGGCAGAGCGTGGCCCAGGTGCGAGACATAAAACCGGCGGCACAAATTGTCGCTGAAATGGTAAATGAATATTGCGAAACGTGCCGGCGGCTGCCGGGCACGGTGGTGTCAGACGAATTGTGATCATGTAAGGAGGTCAACCATGAGTAAATTGAAAGGTAAAGTGGCGTTCATCGGAATCGGCGAGGTGCCGACGGGACGCTTCCCGGAGACGGCGGCGATCTATCATGCGATAGAATCCGCCAAGCTGGCGATACGTGATGCCGGGATAAACAAGGATGAGATTGATTATGTGCTGCCGTGTGCCGCACTGTTCAGTCCGGCATTCAATACGGAGCTGGTGACTTGCCGGATCGTGGAAGAGCTGGGGCTGAAGAATGTTAAGAAGAACTGCCAGGTATTCGCCGGTGGTTCGAGCAGTACCTGCGCGACGGAGATTGCGGCGAGCCTGATTAACAGTGGGGCGGCATCGACGATTTTGTTTGTTCATGCCGACCGTCTGGGAACGGGCGTTAGTCTTCAAGGCGGCATTGATCTTTTTGCCCAGGCGGGAATTTCTGCGGAGTGGGAAGTGCCTTTCGGCCAGCACTATTCGTCGATTGCGGCGATGTCCACAATGCGTTACAAGCATGAGACTGGATGCACGGACGAGCAAATGGCGGCGGTCTGTGTATCGAACCGGAAATGGGCAGAACTCAATCCGAATGCGTTTTTCCGGAAGCCTTTGACGCTGGAAGAGGTGATGGCCTCGAAAATGCTGTCCACGCCGCTGCGGGCGAAAATGTCGAATATGCTCTTCGACGGCGGCTGTGCCTTTATTATATCGTCGGCGGAGCGTGCCCGGGCTATTACGGAGAAGCCGGTGTATCTGCTGGGCGAGGGAGGTGTGGTGACGCACTTTGTGTTTTCCCAGGAGTCGGATGTGTCACGTTTCGGCTGGGCGCGAGCGGGGAAGGCCGCGTTCGAGATGGCGGGGCTTACGCCTAAGGACATGGATATTGCGGAGATTTATGATTCCTATCCTATCTATCAGATGATCGGCTTTGAAGAGCTGGGCTTTGCCGAGCGTGGTCAGGGCGGCGAGATGTTCCTCAAGGGCGATACGTGGCCCGGAGGCAGGATGCCGACGACGACCAATGGCGGGATGCTCTCCCAGGGTCATACGGGAGCGGGCGGTGCCTGCGCTTTGATGGTGGAGACAGTGCGTCAGCTGATGGGCAAGGCCGGAGATCGTCAGGTAAAGAATGCTAAATTCGCCGTGGAAACGGCTGTTGGAGGAACCTACATGGATGCCCAGGTGACAATTCTGGGAACAGAGATTCCGTAGGATGAAAGGAGATACGAAGATGGATACACCCGTAAAACCAAAACCGGTTCCCGTAGTCAATCCCTGGGCGAAGCCCTTTTGGGATGCTGCCCGGGAAGATAAGCTGGTGATTCAGCATTGCAAGGACTGTGGGACGAATATTTTTTATCCGCGGATTGCCTGTCCGAATTGTTTTTCGGACAATATAGAGTGGATTCAGGCGTCGGGGAAAGCGACCATTTATACCTACACGGTGGTGGAGAGCAATCCCCCGTCGGCTTTTATTGTTGACCTGCCTTATGTGGTAGCGGTGGTGAAACTGGCGGAAGGTGTTCAGATGTTGAGCAATATAGTTGGTTGCAAGCCCCAGGATGTGCGTTGCGACATGCCTGTAGAGGTGGTGTTCGAGACGCTCAATGAGGAGTTTAAGCTTCCCAAGTTCCGTCCCGTAAGCAAATAAGCAAATAGGGAACGGTTATTCTAAGGAGAGTAAGCGATGACACAGAAATATTACGAAGATTTTGATATCGGGTTTAATTTCAAGACGCTGTCCATTACGGTAACGGAAACGCACGTGGTGAACTGGGCCGGTCTGACGATGGATTTTTACCCGCTGCATATGGACGCTGAGTATTGTGCGAAGACGGTCTTCAAGGAACGGATCGCCCATGGTCCTTTGATTTTCGGCATGGCCGTCGGTATGGTTGGTCTGGCGAAGGTGGAGGGGAGCTCGATCATCGCCTGGATGGGCGCCGATAAAATGCGGATGCTGGCCCCGGTCAAGTTCGGGGACACGATTACTGTCCATGTGGAAGTGGTGGAGCGGAAGGAAACGAGTAAGCCGTCGCAGGGATTGCAGACTTGGCGCTATACGATTAAGAACCAGCGCGACGAGGCCGTCATGGTTCTCGATATGAAGTTTCTCATGCACCGGAAGGCTGCCAACGCCTGATCGATTCGGCCGGACCACTTGGGGAAGGCCGAACGGAAATCTTCGGGAGGAGATCTAAAGTGGATTTTAATTTTACAGATAAACAGAATGCATTGCGCGATAAGGTGCGGGGATATGTGGATACCAATATTACCCCGGCCTTGGTCCGAGAAATTGAAGAAAAGGATGAATTTCCCCATGACCTGGTGAAGAAATTTTGTGATCTGGGGCTGGCCAAAGTCAATATACCCGAGGCTTACGGCGGTCTGGGCGGCGACATCATGGATCTGATGATCGTCTTTGAGGAAGTCGCGAAAAAACTCCCGGTGCTGTGCTGGAACCTGGGCAACATCCTCTTGTATGGCAATGAAATTATCGGCGTGAACGGTAATCAGGAACAAAAGGATGAATTCCTGCCGAAACTGGCCCGGGGCGAAATCATGTTCAGTTTTGCCATTACGGAACCGAACGCCGGGTCCGATGCCGCCAGTATCAAAACACGGGCGTTTTTCGATAACGGGCATTATGTGATTAATGGCGGCAAGATGTTCATTACCGGTGCGGGTGTTTCGACCTATGCGGTGACTTTCGCCCGGACAGCCGAATCGAAATACAATGGGATTACGTCGTTTATCGTTGACAAGTCCCTGGAAGGTTTCAGCACCAGAAGCATCAAGAAGCTCGGCTTTCACGGCTCCAATACCTGTGAAATAGTCTATGACAACGTCCGGGTATTGCCGCGCTTCATTCTGGGCGGCGAAGAGAAGGGGCTCAATAACGGCTGGAAGCAGGAGATGAAACTTTTGAACCAGGAGCGCCTCGTTCTGTCATCAATGACACTGGGGATGGCGCAGGCCTCGTTCGATGAGGCTCTGAAGTTCGCCCGTGAGAAGATGCAGCGGACTAGTCCGTCAACGGATGTGCAGTCCATTCAGCACGACATCGCCGAGATGGCGTCCGAACTGGAGGCGATGAAGGTACTGGCCTACAGTACCGCCTGGAAAGAGGCTCAGGGATTGGACCCGGTGCGGGAAACCTCGATGACCAAGTACTTCTGCGCCGAAACGGCCAAGCACATTATCATGAAGGGTATGAACGTCCTGGGTGCCAGCGGCGCTTCGATGGATTGCGATATGCAGAGAAACCTGAGAGAAATTCTTATTTTTTCCATCGGCGGCGGCACTTCGCAGATCCAGAAGAACATCATCTGCAAGACGTTCGGACTGTAAAAATCGAGAAAGGGAGGATATCAACAATGGGACAGATTTTTGCCTGTGAAAATCAGGATGGTATAGCCGTAGTACGGTTTGATGTACCCGGCGAACAGATGAATACATGGACGGAAGGAGCCATTGCGGATTTTGCCGTTACACTGGCATTCTTGGAAAAAGAGAAAAGCGCCTATAAAGGAGTGATCTTCATCTCCGGTAAAGCATCGAATTTTCATGCCGGCGCCAATCTGAACATGTTGGGTGCGGAGAAAGATCTCAATGACTTCCGTCGGGGATGTGATGAATTCAACTCGATGTTCGTCCGGCTGGAGAATCTGGGGATTCCTACGGTCGCCGCCATTAATGGCCCCTGCATGGGGGGCGGTTACGAATTTGCCCTGACGATGACGGCACGGATTGCCACGGACAGCAAGCGGACGACTATCGGTCTGCCCGAGTGTAATGTGGGTGTAATTCCCGGTGCGGGAGGCACGCAGCGTCTTCCCCGGCTGATCGGCTATCCGGCCCTGGATTTTATTCCCCGCGGCGCTGTCCTGCCCGCGGCTAAGGCCCTGGAAGCCGGCATGATCGACCGGATCATTCCGGAGGGCGACGACCTGCTGGCGAAAGCAAAAGAAATGCTTGCGGAAATCATTGCCGGTAAGGCCGGATTAAAGCGGGCGAAACCGGACCTGTCCGCTCTGGATGCCGCCCTGGAGGCGGCGAAGAAGAATGTTCTGAAGGCTACACGGGGCAGGGCAATTCCGGCACCGATGCTGGCCCTCAAGGCCATGAGCGAAGGCTTGAAGGTGCCGATTGAACAAGGTCTGAAGATCGAAACTGATTGTTTTATCGAAGCACTGAAGGCTCCTGAATCCAAGGGGACGATCAACACGTTCTTCCTGAAAACCATGTCCGACAAACCGAAGGCAATGATTCCCAAAGGCTTCGAACCCAAACCCATCCGGAAATTCGGTGTTCTCGGATTCGGCACGATGGGGCGCGGGATCATAATCAATATAATTACCCGGACCAAGCTTCCGGTCATCGTCAAAGATGTTCCCGAGGCCCTGGAGCCGGGAATGGGATTCGTGCGCAAGATTCTGGAAGGGATGGCGGCAAAGAACCGTCTGAAGGACACAGTCGATAGTCTTATGGCCCTGGTGAAACCGGTGGCGGAATGGACGGATGATTTTAAGGATGTCGATGTCGTTATCGAGGCCGTCTTCGAAGATCCCGCCATCAAGGATAAAGTTTACAAGGAACTGTGCCAGGTTGTGGCGAAAGACTGCCTCCTGGCGACGAATACATCGAGTCTGCCGGTAGATAAGCTCGCGGGAAGCGTCCTGAATCCGGAGCGTTTTATCGGCGCCCACTTCTTTTCCCCGGTCTGGATGATGGAGCTCCTGGAGGTGATCCGGGGCAAAGCGACCAGCGACGACGCAGTGAACAACATGCTGGCGGTTTGTGCTGCCCTGGGCAAGCGCCCGGTCGTCTGCAACGACAACCCCGGGTTTGTGGTCAATGCGATGCTCTTCCCCTACTTTATCAAATCCTTTGAACTCCTGGCGGAAGGTGTGGCAATGGAAAAAATCGATGCCGCCATGATGAAGTTCGGCCTGCCGGTTGGACCCATTCGCCTGACCGATGAAGTCGGGATCGACGTCTCTTATCTCGTCCTGACGAAATCTCTGGGAATGGTGCCGCCTGCTGCTCTGGAAAATATTTACAAGGCCGGCCGTTACGGACGCAACAAGAACGGCAAGGGATTTTATACAAAGGAAGGAGCCCCCGATCCGGAGGCTCTGCCCCTGATCAACCCGGACAATAAACAAAAGGAGTATTCCGCAGCCGAGCTGCAGGAAATGCTCTTCACCCCCTTTGTCCAAACCGGATATGAGCTCTTGCAGAAGAAGGTAGTTAGCGACCCCCGGTCGATCGATATCGGCGCCATTTGGGGAATCGGCTTTCCTTCCGACAAGGGTGGTCCGATGAAATGGGCCGATCTTATCGGCTTGAGCGAGAAGCTCTATGGAAAGAAATTTTATAAATAATACCACGGTGCATTCAAAGCATAACGCGGCGGCAAGGAGACGGCGCCGGAAGCGTATTATACATACGCTGAAGAAGCCGACGACGCAGCCAACAAAGTTAGGCAAAGAATGCGACTTGGTATAATAACTGAATCGTCAGCCGCCGGACGCCCGCTTTTTTAGAAACGGACGATCCGGATGACCGGCGAGAAGAGGAGGAATATTATGACCACAATGTTTCACGGCATCAGCTGTGCCGATCTTTATGACCGCTCGGTCGCAGCCTTCCGGCAGAATACCGCTATTATTTTCAACGATGAAAAATATACCTACGATGACCTCCAGAAGAAGGCTTATTCGCTGGCGAACGCCATGAATACAATGGGGCTGAAGAAGGGCGATCGGGCGGGTTTTCTTATGGCCAACTGTCCGGAGTACATTTTCTCGGAGTACGCCCTGGGCAAGCTGGGGATGGTTCGTGTACCTCTGGCCGTACTGCTCAATTCCAAGGATCACATTTACATGATGAACCAGTCCGAGTGCAAAGTACTGGTCTATCATGAGAAAATGATTGCCCGGGTGCAGGAGATGATTCCCGCACTCGAGACAGTCAAGCATTTCATTTGTGTGGCCAAAGATCCGGCTGTGGTTCCGGCCGGCCATGAACATCTGCAAAGTCTTGTTGACAAAAATCCACCGGAAGTCCCCAAGGTCGAGCATGATTGCGAGGATCTGGTCGGCATCTTTTATACCGGCGGTACGACGGGCCTTCCCAAAGGGGTTATGCTGACCCAGAATACCTGGGTGGGAACATTCATCAGCGAGATGTTGCATCTCGGTCTGGATTGGGATGAGGTATTTGCCTTTGCCACGCCGTTGACCCATGCAGGAGGTTGTTTGATTCTGCCGATTCTGCTGAAACGGGGTATCTGCGAGATCCATGACCATTTCGATCCGAAAGTCTTTCTGCAACGGGTGGAGAAGGTAAAGATCACGTCTACCTTCATTGTGCCCACGATGCTCTATGCTCTTCTCGACAATCCGGATCTCAAGAAATACGACCTTACGAGCCTGCGCAATGTAATTTACGGTGCTTCCGCGATTGCCCCGGCGCGCCTGAAGCAGGCGGTAGATACTCTGGGTCCGATATTCACTCAGCTCTTCGGCCAGACAGAGACTCCCATGATGATCAGTGCCCTGTCGCGCCAGGAACATGTCATTGCCGATCCGGAAAAGCGGATGAAGATTTACACATCTTGCGGCAGACCGGTGATGTCGGCCGACGTTCGCATTATCGGGGAAGACGGCAAAGAAGTTCCCTGTGGAGAATCCGGCGATATCGTCTGCCGGACGATCAACATGATGTCCGGCTATCTCAAGAATCCCGAGCAGACGGCCGAAACGATCCGGAACGGCTTTTTGTGGACCGGTGATGTGGGCAAGTTCGATGAAGAAGGGTATCTCTATATCGTGGATCGTTCCAAAGACATGATCGTCAGCGGCGGCTTCAACATCTTCCCCCGGGAGATTGAGGATACCCTTCATGAACACCCGGCGGTAAAGAATGCGGCGGTTATTGGTGTGCCGGATGACAAATGGGGTGAACTCGTAAAAGCCATTGTTGTCCTGTACCCGGGAAAGACCGCTACGGCAGAGGAGTTAATCGGTTTTGTGAAGTCGAAAAAAGGGAGTCTTGTTGCACCCAAGAGTGTCGAATTCTGGGAGGAGATTCCTCTGACGAATCTGGGAAAGATTGATAAGAAAAAGATCCGGGCACCCTTCTGGAAGGGTCAGGATCGTAAAGTGTAAATAATTGTCCTTTCGGGGATATGGCGAAGGCAGACCGACAAAGGTCGGCCTTCCTGAACTCAGAATGTAAAGAGAAAAGGAATAAAAAATGGATTTCGCACTGACTGAAGAGCAGGGATTTGTTAAAGATACGATACAGAAGTTTGTGGCGAAAGAGTGTGATCGGGAAGCCATTAAAAAAATGGATGAAGAAGGAATATTCCCCGGGAAACTCTTTAGCAATGTGGCCGATATTGGTCTCTGCGCGTTAACCGTTCCCGAGGCCTATGGCGGCGGCGGCCCCAATACCCTGGGTGCGGTGCTTGTGACGGCGGAACTAGCGGCCATCTATCCCGCGCTGGCCGGAACTTTTGCCACCCAAAGCCTTTGCGGGGGCAAGGTGATTGCCGATGTGGGCACCGAGGAGCAGAAGAACAAATATCTTCCCGGTGTGATCGATGGATCAGCGCTGATTACTCTCGCCCTGATGGAACCGGGACAGGGATATGAGGAAGCGGGCAACAAAACAACGGCCCGGCCGGACGGTGAACAGATGGTTCTCGACGGAACAAAAACTTTTGTGCGCCTGGCCGATCGTGCCGCTTTTATGATTACCCGCGCTGCCATAGGCAGTGCCGAAGGTGTTCCGGCTTTTCTGATGGTCGATATGAAGAGCCCCGGGATCGCCGTTCGCTCGCTTACGCAGGTTGGATTTCACGGGATGAGCCTTTGTGAGGTGTCGCTGAGCTCTGTTGCTTTGGGAGCAAGTGAGCGCCTCGGTGGTGATGCCGACGCAGCGGCAGAACGAAAGAAATTCGAAAGGATCATGAGCGCCGAACATCTGGCTGTGGCGGCCTGCGGTATGGGTCTGGCGAAGGGAGCTTATGAATATGCGCTCAATTATGCCAAAGAGCGCTCACAGTTCGGCCGGCCAATCATCAAGTTCGGCGCCATCCAGGAAATTCTGGTGGATATGGCCCAACATGTCCGTATCGCTGAGCTGATGACTTGTCAGGCGGCGTCTCTTGCCGATCAGGGAAAAGATTGCCTGGCCCAAATCATTCAGGCGCGACTGGCGGCAACCGCAGCGGCGCGCCAGGCATCACTGCACTGTGTCCAGATTTTCGGCGGTTATGGTTATGCAATGGAATACGATGCCCAACGTTATCTGCGGGATGCCATGGTTGTGCTCAGCGGCGGAGGAACCAGGCAGGTATTGAGCAACACCCTGGCGTCACTCTGGGCTTATTAAAAAAGCATTCACGGCCATCCGTTTTAATAAAGACGCGGTCGGCAAAGGAACCACGTCTCGGTATTGCAGATTTTGTCCGGCGGATTCAGTTCCGGCAAAATCAACCGCCTCGCGAGCCCGCTTACGAGGTATGAAATGAACCTCATTATATCGCGAGCTTGCTCACGAGCATTAACGCTTGTCCCGCGTGAGCGCGGGATTGAAGTGGCCACCTGATCAAAGCCACGTTCCGGGAATTTAGAGCTCTTTACTTGTTTAGAAGGATGCACCATCCACCACCATGACTAGTTTATAATAGTATCAGTATCAACTTGATTGCCAATTGGAATCAGAAGCGGCGGCCGCGTTCAGTATCCCTGAAAACAGTTCCGTTTTTCTGATAAATGAGATCGCAGGAAAGGGTGAATGTCCGAAAACGGGTGTTTTCCCTGTCAAGGGGGGGAGAGTCTGTACTTTCCTCGAAGTAAGTATCGATACTTTATTATTGAGGAGGTGACGTATGAGAAAGGGTTTGTTTTGGATGCTGTTATTGATCATGGGTCTGTCCCTGCCGGCAGCCGCAGCGGCGGCCGACAACCCGGGTGTGACCAAAGACGAGGTCGTAATCGGCATGACCTGTCCCATGTCCGGGCCGGCGGCCCTTTGGAGCGCTATGGCACTCGGCAATTCAGCCTGGGCCAAACATATCAATGATCAGGGCGGTATCCACGGGCGCAAGATCAAATTTGTGGCCAAAGATGACGGGTACAACCCGAGCCGGGCCTTAGCCAATCTGACGGAAATGAAGAATGACGTCCTCGCGTTCGGATGTGTGATCGGATCGGCCACGGCCAATGCCAGTAAAGATTTTTTGTTGACAAGCAAAGTGCCGGTTGTGCATGTTCACGCCAATCCCCGCATCTGGTTAACTACACCGGCCGCCCAGCGGCGGCACATTTTTATTGCCTATCCTGACTATATCGATGAGTCGGAGGCCATCACCAACTTCGCCGTCACCAAGCTGAGTGTCAAGACCATCGCTCTTTTCGGCCAGAATGACGACTGGGGAAAGGGCGCCGAGGAAGGCATTCAGAAAGCTATCAAGAAACTGGGTAATAAAGGAAAATTCGCCGGCTTCATAACCTTTGAGCCGACAGATCGCGCCGTTGGTGGTCATGCCCTGAAGCTCAAGGAATTGAACGCTGACGCCGTTGTCATCTACGGACCGCCGACTCAGGCGGCCCTCATCATCAAAGAAATGTCCAAGATCGGTTACAAACCCAAGATTTTCACCGCCAACCCGCTGGGTGATCCCCTGATGTACAAGATAGCCGGACCACTTTGGGAAGGTGCCTATCCCGCCGCTTCGGGCAATGTTTCCATGCCCGGTGTAGAGCCGCAGGCGGATAAAGTTGTTGATATTCTTCTGAAGTACGAACCGACTTTAAAGGGACGGGAGTTTTTAGGTGTGACCGGAGCGACGACAATGATGCTGATTGCCGAAGGCTTGAAGAAAGCAGGCCCGAACCTGACGCGCGAGAGTTTCGTCAAAGCTATGGAAAGCATCAAGGACTTCAAATGCGAGGGGATGGGTGCTCCCATCACCTTCTCGGCTTCGCAGCACCATGGACTGAATGCCATCCGGATGTGTGAGGCGAAAGATGGAAAGCATGTGCCGATCAGCGGGTACATGATCTTTAAACCCCTATTTTAAGGTGATTTGAAGAAAATGAGCTTATTGAAGGTAGATAAACTGACCGTTCAGTTCGGGGGTATCAAGGCCCTGACGGCCGTCGATTTTGCAATGGAGGAAAAAGAAATCCTCGCCATCATCGGTCCGAACGGGGCTGGTAAGACGACCCTCTTCAACTGTGTGTCCGGGGTTTATCATCCGACCAGTGGAGAGATTCTGTTTGCCGGGGAGAGCCTGCTCGGGCTCTCCCCCGACAGAATTGCCCAGCGCGGGATCGGCAGAACATTTCAGAATATACGTCTTTTTAATAACATGTCTGTTCTCGACAACCTTATGCTGGGCCGGCACATGAAGTTTCAGCGGAACATCCTCCAGGCCTTTTTACGCATCCGGAAAGAAGAATTAGTTCATCGGGAGAAGGTGGAAGAAATCATCGACTTTCTCGATCTGGCGGCCTACCGGCAAGCCCGGGTGATCGATTGTCCCTATGGTGTGCAAAAAAGGGTGGAGCTGGGGCGGGCAATTGTCATGGAACCGAAACTCCTGCTCCTGGATGAACCGGTGGCGGGGCTGACGGTCGAGGAAAAGAACCGCGTGGCCTATCTGGTAACGGAAATGCGGGGGCGGTTCGGTTTCGGCATCCTGCTCATCGAGCATGATCTGCGCATTGTTTCCCGCCTGGCCGATCGCCTGGTGGTTTTGAATTTCGGACAGAAATTAGCTGAAGGCAATCCCGCGGAGGTGCAGCGAAACCCCGAGGTGATTCGTGCCTATGTCGGTGAAGGATAAAATGAGCCTTTTAAAAATAGCCAGTATTGAAACCCTCTATTTCGATCGCATCTATGCCCTGCAGGGGATTTCCCTGGAAGTGAGGCAGAACGACATCTTCGCTGTGCTGGGACCCAACGGGGCGGGAAAGACCACGCTCTTAAAGACGATAGCGGGGCTTCTCAAGGACCAGCCCAAAAAAGGAACCATCGAGTTTTGCGGTAAGAAGATCAATGGTCTGTCTCCCGAGAAGATTGCTTCTCTGGGGATTGTTTATGTGCCGGAGGATCGGGGACTTTTTAGGGAATTGACGGTTAAGGAAAATCTCGATCTGGGTTGCTGGGGGCGCCGGGACAAGGACGTGAAGGACGACATAGACTTTATTTACGATCTCTTCCCTATCCTGAAGGAACGAAGTGAACAGCAGGCGGAAACGCTTTCCGGCGGTGAACAGCAGATGCTGGCGGTAGGAAGGGCCATCCTGCGCCGCCCGAAGCTTCTTATGCTGGACGAACCGTCACTGGGGTTGTCCCCCATCATGGCCCGCACGGTGTATGATACGCTCCGCAAGGTCAGCAAACGGGATATGACGATCCTCCTTGTCGAGCAGAATGCGAAGATGGCCCTCGACATCGCCAACTACGGATACATCATGGAGACGGGCCGGATAGTTCTGAAGGGGACATCTGCCGAGCTCAAAGAGAATGACGACGTGAAGGAGCTTTATCTGGGAATGCAGCACGAAGGGGCTTCCGACAAGGGGTACCGTTTTTATACGAAGCGGAGGAGATGGTAAATGGAATTTCAGGCGAAGATCATTCCCCGGTCGTTTTTCGGGCAGACGGTGCGCTACCGCGACCGGGTGGCATTGCGGCACAAGCAGTACGGTATCTGGCACAAGGTTACCTGGGCGGAGTATGGCGACCAGGTTCGGAAGGTGGCGTCCGCGATTCTGTCCATGGGCCTGCCGAAAGGTCAGACGGTCTGTATTCTGGGAGACAACCGTCCGGAGTGGTTGATCTGCCATATGGCGGTTATGACGCTGGGCATGGCCACCTGCGGGATCTATCCGACCTCATCGTCCGATGAAATTCGTTACATCATCGACCATTCCGAGGCGAAGTTGCTGTTTGTAGAGAACGAGGAACAGCTCGACAAGATCATGGACATTCTGCCGGAACTCAAACTTCAGCAGATCGTGGTGTGGGATGAGAAGGGTCTGTGGGGATACCGGCATCCCCAGGTGCTCTTTTTTGAGGAGTTCCTCAAAGGTGCCGAGGGGTTCCGGAAGGCAAACCCGGATGCAGTGGACAAGATCATGGAAGCCATAGTACCTGACGATACGGCGATGGTGATCTACACGTCGGGAACGACAGGGCGTCCTAAGGGAGCTCTTTTGTCCCACAAAAATATCTCCACGGTCATTCAGGCCTTTCTGCAAATTATACCCATCAACGAGAAGGACGAGGTGGTGTCGTACCTTCCTCTGGCGCATATATTCGAAAACGCCATTTCGGTTTTCACGCCGGTGTTCACGGGGGCGACGGTGAACTTCGTGGAGAGCATGGATACCCTGGCGGCGAACCTGCGGGAGACATCCCCGACGATCTTCGGCAGTGTGCCCCGGATCTGGGAAAAGTTCGCCTCGAACATCCACATTAAGATGGACGACTCCACCTTACTCAAGCGTTTTCTGTACAATCTCAGCTTCCGGGTGGGGAAGCGTTACCTCACAGCCAAGTCTTCGGGGGATGCCTCTCTGACGCTGTGGCGGGTGCTGTACTTTGCAGCCTACTGGGGTGTTCTGTACCACCTGAAGCGGCAGCTGGGTTTTGAACGTATCCGTTGGGCCCTGTGCTCGGCGGCGGCGGCCTCGAAGGAGCTGTTCGAGTATTTCAATATCCTGGGTATTCCGCTGCGCGACGGGTACGGTCAGACGGAATCGACGGGGATCATCGCCATCCAGCGCCTGGAAAAGCTGCCTCGCTATGGATATGTGGGCGAGGCCCTGCCTGGTCTGGAGATGAAGATCACAGAGGCCGGCGAGATCATTGCCAAAGGGCCCGGGGTATTCAAGGGGTATTTCAAGAATCCCGAGCTGACGGCGGAGACGATCCGGGACGGCTGGCTACACACGGGAGATCTCGGCGTCATTGATGACGGTTGGCTTAAAATCGTCGGCCGGATGAAGGACATCATCATCACCTCCGGCGGCAAGAACGTCACGCCGGAATTTATTGAAAATAAGCTGAAATTCAGTACCTATATCCAGGACGCGGTTATTATCGGCGATGGAAAGCATTATCTGACCGCCCTGATCCTGATTGACGAGGACAACGTGATGAAGTTCGCTCAGGATAACCGGATTCCCTTTACTACCTATGAGGATCTGACGCAGAACAAGGAGATCAACAAGCTCATCGAGGGGGAGTTAACCGAGGTGAACAAGACCCTGGCCCGGGTGGAGACGATCAAGAAATTCCGTCTGATCCCGCGGCGGTTCTACGCTGAGGACGGAGATGTTACCCCGACACAGAAGGTCAAGCGGCGGAATCTGGAGAAGCAGTATAAGGATATTATCGATTCCATGTACAAGGGCGGAGAATAAACGGGATCGCGCCTCATCATCGGAGGCCGGGCTGATACCTTTATGCAAAGTGAGAGTGAGTTCCTATGAATTTAGTGGAAAGTTATAAAGACGATCTCAAATTGATTGAGAAACCATGGACGGGATGCTGGATCACTATGACCGTCATTGCCCTGTTATTGCTTCCCTGGTTCGGCAGCGAGCATCTGATCTACATGGGCACACTGATTTTCATTGTTTCCGTCGGTATCATGGGGCAGAATATTCTGATCGGCTACACTGGCCAGATCTCGCTGGGGCAGGCGGGCTTTCTTGCCATCGGCGCCTTCAGCTTCGGCCATATGGCTCAGATGGGCGTCCCCATAGGCCTGGCGCTTCTGGGGGCGGGATGCATGGCTGCCTTTTTCGGCGTGCTGGTCGGTTTTCCCTCTCTGCGCCTGAAGGGACCGTATCTGGCAATTGTAACTCTGGGATTCGGCATTGCCGTGTATCAGACCTTTGCCAGTTTTGAGGTCCTCTCCGGCGGCCGCATGGGGCTCGTCATCCCGAAATTTCCCGCTCTCTTCGGACTTTCCCGGGAGGCGTCGATGTACTACTTTTCCCTCTTTCTGGGGATAGCCTTTACGCTGGCCACGTACAATCTTATTTCGTCATACATGGGCCGGGCTTTTGTCGCTATAAGGGACAACGACATTGCGGCGGAGGTCTTAGGAGTAAACCTGACGAG
Organism: Deltaproteobacteria bacterium; assembly: GCA_025361065.1. GTDB lineage: Bacteria > Desulfobacterota > Syntrophia > Syntrophales > Smithellaceae > MVRV01. Next base: position 29,934 of record JANYAY010000085.1, on the reverse strand, counting down.
GTACAAACTTCTGTCCTTCGCCATCAGCTCATTTTATACAGGAATTCATGGCGCCATGTTCGCAATGTTCATGGGGTTCATTGACCCCCAGATGTTCAACTTTTCCGAATCCCTGATTATTTTCGTGGCGGTCGTCATTGGCGGTTTGGCTTCGGTGGAGGGTGCAATCTTCGGAGCTGCCTTCGTTATCCTGGTACCGCAGGTATTCAGCGGTTACAAAGAATTCGTTCCCGTGATCTTCGGGGTGACGGTTATTTTCATCATGATCTTTGAGCCTCTGGGACTCGCGGGACGGTGGTTCAAGATGCGCCTTTACTACCGTAACTGGCCGTTCCGCTAACCCCGCTTTAGCGGGACGAGCGTTAATTCTCCGCAACTGCGGCGATATAATGACGTTCATTTCATGTCTCGTAAGCTTGTTGCAAGGTTGTTAATCGATGTCGAGGAGGATGCACACAACATGGTAAACTTCATCCAATATCTGATTTCCGGTTTGTCGGCGGGCAGCCTTTATGCACTCGTTGCCCTGGGCGTCGTGCTGATCTACCGCTCCACGAGAATACTGAATTTTGCCCACGGGGACATGGCCACAATGGGAACATTTTTTGCCTTCAGCCTGCTCTCCTGGCGTTTCCCCTTCTACCTCGCCCTGCCGCTGAGCCTGCTGTTCGGAGCGTTGCTGGCCGTGGTCTTCTATTTCTCCATCATTGTGCCGGCGCAACGTCGTGATGCGACGATGCTGGGACAGATTACCCTCACAGTGGGATTAAGTATGATCTTTCAAGGAGCCATCGTCTATCTGTGGGGAACGGACTCCAAGATGTTGAGCTTTCCCCTCTCGGATACAAAAACCTGGCAACTGGGGCCGATCTACCTCAATGAATTGAGCGTCGGTACGCTGATTGTCGGCATCCTGGGCAGTGTGCTGTTGTATCTGCTCATTCAGAAGACACGTCTGGGTCTGGCCATGAAGGCAACTTCGGAAAACCTGCCCGCAGCACAGACACTGGGCATTCCGACGCGAACCATCCTTGCCACGTCCTGGGGTCTGGCCGCCCTCCTGGGGGTTGTGGCGGGCCTCTTTTTGGCGCCGGCCCTGATTCTCGATCCCTTCTTCATGCTGGAGCCGTTCCTGAAGGGATTCGCCGGTGCTATTCTGGGCGGAATGAACAGTCTGCCCGGCGCAATTATCGGTGGTCTTTTGATCGGCATTATCGAGAATCTCTGCGGCGGGTACATTTCGCTGGAATTTAAAAATACGGTGCCCTTCATCATTATTATAATAGTTTTGTTATTCAAGCACGAAGGTCTCCTGGGAAAGGAATTCAAGGAACGGATATAGCTGTAAAGGGAAATTACAGGCGGGAGTATTGCGGCAGCAATGTCAGCGCTCCGCAATAACGGTTTTTTTCACAGAAACGCTGCGAATAAAGGAGTTGGAGAACAACTCAGTGCTGTCTGATGATGGTGAACTGAGGGATCTCTTCCACGCAGGCGTAAATGATATATCAGGAAAGAGAGGAAAAAATGAAAAAATTTGAAGAAGTTTCAATGGCGGCTGTTTTTCAGAATCGAACCATGGAGCACGGGGATGAGGCGTGTGTGGCTTACCGCAACGATGCTGCCGAGTGGTTTGATGTCTCCTGGAACCAGATGAGCGAGATGATCCACAACCTGGCCTATTACCTGATGGAAAAGGGCATTCAGCACGGCGACAAGGTGGCCGTCTTTTCCCCGAACCGCTATGAATGGTGGGTCGCCGATATGGCGATTCTGTCGATCGGGGCGGTGAACATTCCCATCTATGCGACGAACACCTCCGATGAAGTGCGCTATATCCTCGACAACTCCGATGCGCGGATCTGTTTTGTCGGGACCAAGGTGCACCTGGAAAAGGTCGTTGCGGTGCGCAACAGGTTGCCGAAGCTCATGGAGATTGTTCTCTTCGATGATCTGGACAAGAAAGCTGAAGGCGTAATCACCGTCAAGGAGGCCTTTAAGTTCGGGAAAGATCATGCCGACGAGGCGCTCTTCAACCGGCGGTTGACGGCGATCAAGCCCGAAGATCTGTGCACCTTCATCTATACATCCGGGACGACCGGAGATCCCAAGGGGGTCATGCTGTCGCATAAAAATATTATCTCGAACGTCCACCAGTTCAACGCGTATTTTCCGGAAATGATCAGCCGCTTCCACAAGGCGCCGTCATTCCTCCCGCTCTCTCATGCCGTTGAGCGCACCGCCGTTTACTACTGCCAGGTCTTTTGCGCCAACAAGATCCATTTTGTAAAGAGTATCGATACCTTGCTGCAGGACTTGCAGCATATCCACCCGTCCATCATGGCCTCGGTGCCCCGCGTGCTGGAGAAGATGTACGAGGCGATTACAGCCAAGGTGGCCCTGGCGCCGCCGATCAAACAGAAGCTCTTTGCCTGGGCGCTGAGTGTCGGCCGCAGGAACGTTCCCTATATCTGCAAAGGGAAACAGCGGACGGGGCTGTTTGCGCTGGAATACAAACTGGCCGACAAATTGATTTTTTCAAAATTGAAGGCATTGATCGGGCTGGACCAGATTTATTTTATTGGTCTCGGCGGGGCGCCCATGTCTCAAAAAGTTCTCGAATTCTTCCTGGGGATGGATATCCCCTGCTGCGATGCCTATGGATTAAGTGAAACATCTCCGATGGTAACCTGCAATTACGTTGGGCATATCCAGCCGGGAACAATCGGTGTGCCCGTGATCAATACCGAGGTAAAGATCAGCGATGAGGGTGAAATTCTCATTCGCGGTCCCCAGGTGATGGTCGGCTATTACAAGAATGAAGAAGCCACCAAGGAAGCGATTACACCGGACGGATTCCTGAAAACCGGCGACATGGGCAAGTTCGACGCCGACGGAAATCTGAGCATCACCGGCAGGATCAAGGACATCATCATCACTTCGGGCGGGAAGAACATCTCTCCCCAGAACATCGAGAACAGTTTGATGTTTTCCACGTTTATCAATCAGTTGGCCATTATCGGGGACGGGAGAAAATATCTTTCCGCACTGATCATTCCGGCCTTCGAGGTTCTGGAACCATGGGCGAAAGACAACGGTATCTCGTTTGCCAGCCGGGCGGACCTGATCAAGCATGAAAAGGTCCAGGCGTTGTTCGCGACCCAGATCAAGGAGTACACGAAGGAATACGGACAGGTTGAACAAATCAAGAAGTTCACGCTCCTGGAAAAGGAGTGGCTGCAGGAAACCGGCGAGTTGACCCCGACCTTGAAAGTGAAACGGCGCGTGATTACGTCGAAATACTCAGATATGATCGATAAAATGTATTAATCAACACACCCGGAAAAGACAGAACACACCTCTCCGGATAAGGCTATGGCTTCATCCAGAGAGGGTTTTTTCAGTCTTCCGGCTCGCTGTGGTGGGAACTTTTAGGCCTCCGGATGCCTAGTTTGTTCATGCGGAAGGCCAGTGTGGATGGGGGAAGATTGAGGAGTTCCGCCGCTCCGCCTTTGCCCCTTACCTTCCAGTTTGTCTGTTGCAGCGCCCAAAGGATATGCCGGCGTTCATTTTCCATAAGGGTCATCCCGCCCCTGTCGGTGGAATAGTCTTTTTGCGTTGATCCGAGGTCGGGCACCCGGAAGAGGGGGCCCGAATTGAGGATCGTTCCTCTCTCGATAATATTCTCCAGCTCGCGGACGTTTCCCGGCCAGTCATAGTGGAGGAGTTTCTCTATCTCGGAATTAGGGATCTTCGAGAAAATCTTTCCCCTTTTCTGAGAATATATCTTCAGAAAATAATAGGCCAGGAGGGGAATGTCTTCGGTTCTTTCCCGCAGAGGCGGTACTTGGATGGGAAAGACGGCGAGACGATAATACAGGTCTGCCCGGAATTTCTGCGTCTTGACGTCCTTTTCCAGATTACGGTTGGTGGCCACCACGAGCCGGAAGTCGGAACGCAGGGTTTCGCTTCCACCGACCCGCTCAAACTCACCGTTTTGCAGAACACGCAGCAGACGGACCTGAATGTCCTGGCTGATTTCACCGATCTCATCGAGAAAAAGGGTGCCGCCGTTGGCCAGTTCAAAACGTCCCAGACGCCGTTGGGTGGCGCCGGTGAAGGAGCCCTTTTCATGACCGAACAGTTCGCTGGGGATGAGGCTCTCCGGCAGGGCGCTGCAATTTACCTTGATAAATGGTTTGTCCTTCCGGCGGCTGTGGCGATGGATGGCCCTGGCCACCAGTTCTTTGCCGGAGCCGGTTTCACCGATGATCATCACCGTGGCGTCGGTCTCCGTCACCTGGTCGATCTGAGAAAGAACGTGCTTGATCTCCGGGCTTTCCCCCACAATGTCTTCAAAGTGCAGCGTCTGCAGGTGTTCTTCTTTGTAATAGAGCGTCTCCTCGCTGAGGTTTTGATTCAGTCTCCTGATCTCTTCGTAAGCCTTGACATTGTCCAGTGCAAATGCGGCGAGCGCCGCGAAATAAGAGAGGAGTTCCAGGTCGGATTCCCGAAAGGCGCTGCTGAGCAGGCGATTGTCATGATAGAGAACTCCCACGGTTCTGCCGCGGAGGATCATGGGGACGCAAATGCGGGAGCGGATGGCCGAAGATGCAGCGGAATCTTCGCTTTCCTCGGTTCCGACAATGTGGCCGGTTCCCTTCGCGGCAACTTTTTCGATCAGCTTCATGGAAGAGGAAAATCCTTCATTGCCGATTTGCTCCGGTGTGAGGTTTTTGGAGGCTCTCAATAATAGTTTTGTAACATGCCCTTCGTTTTCGAGGAGGAAGATGGCGCCCCTCTCTGCACCGGTGATTCTGTTTAACGTGGACAGGATGTGCTGGACGAGGTCTCTGTGGTCCTGGATGGTGACAACCTCCTGCCCGAGGGTTAATATCTCCTTGAGGAGGTTTTCGTTAAGGGGACGATCTTTGATGAGCGCCCGCAGGTCGTCCGGAACCAGCGTTTCATTGATGCCATCGAGGACCTTGGTGGCGGTGAGGGTCAGTTCCTTGGCTTTGTCATTATCGCCCAGAAAGAGGTGCTGCCGGGCCAGTTCCAGCCGCGATTTGGCAAGCTCAATCTGGCTGCCCGATTCTTCCAGCCACGATATGGAATTTTCCAGGGACGAGACGATTTTCTCCCGGCTCTCCCCTTCCATCTGCCGGATGATGGCCTCATACCGGTAAGCCACGCCTTTGAGGAGGATGTTCTTCCCGCGGATCATGGCCTGAATTTCTTTTTCCAGGGATAGGCCCTCCACGGAAGGAAGTTCCCCCATTTTTATGGCCAGACAGAGTTCCAAAAGGTAGGCGTAGAGATAGACTGTCGTCTGGACTCTGCGGCTCTGCTGCAGAAAGCTTTGGAGACATTTTACCGCCTGCTTTTTTTCTCCTTTCAGGTAATAGGCATAGGCCAGGGAGGTCTGCACTGATATCCAGACCCAGTCGTTGTGGGCCTCCTGCGCCTCCTTGGCCGACCTTTCCAGAAACACGATGGCCTCATCGACGCGGCCGATGTCGAGAAGGATGACGCCGATATTGCCTTCCGCGTAGGCGGTCAGGTAAACATCCCCTTTGTCCAGACCATGGGTGCGCAGGGCGTCGAGCATCCCCAGACCCTGGGTGATCTGGCCTGTCTGGGCGTAACAATAACCGACCGTGATAACGGCCAGGAGGGGAAAACCTCCCTGGGGATATCTTTCGATATCGGGTACGGATTTTTCGTAGATCCGGATCGCTTCCTGAAAGCGGCCCTGCCAGAAGAGAAAAAAGGTGCTGAAATTGGTGGCTACAAGCATCAACTGGGGGTCACCCACTTCATGGGCCAATGACCAGCCTTCTTCAAAAAATTTCAGGGCGCTGGTATATCTCGACCGGAGCCATTCGTTTTTGGCCATGTGCATTTTCAGCAGAGCCTGAAGGGCTTTCATGTCCCACTTCTCGGCACGCTTGAGGGCCGATTCCAGGATGGAAAGGACTTTTGTCGTGTCATGTCTCGCCGTCGATATCTTGGAATATTTAATGGCGGTTTCGCTGAAGAGGCGGTCTTCTTCCGCGCCGTTCAGACAGGAAAGATCATCAAGAACCTTGCTGTAACACTGCAGGGCATGTTCAGCCTGGAAGGTTTTGCGGTGGAGGTCACCCGCCTTGATCAGATAACGGCACCTTTCCACATCATTGGCAATATGCACGAGATGATGGGCGACGGCATGGGCCTTCTGCTCATCGTCGGGTAACTGGCGCATCAGAATGTCCGCGATGTATCCATGAAGCATCTTCTCTTCCGGTTCCGGAAGAAGCCGGATGAATTTCTCCCGCTTTTTTAAATCTTTGAATATATAAGAGCCGGGTGTCTTTTTCACCAGGATTCCTTCGGTTATGCTTTTCTCCAGCTGGGAAATAATCTGGGATGGTTTCTTTTCCGGCAGCAGATCAACAAGACAGTCGATGGAGAACTCCCCGTTAAACAGGGCGGCGATGGCAAGCAGCCGCTGGTCATCGTCTGGCTTGGAATTGCAATTGACAGTGGACACGCGTTCCTCCGTTGATTTCAGTTTTACTTATTCCATTTCTTGTCATCCAGTGCTGGAATGTTTATGAAAAGGAGTTGTTGGACGGCATTTTTTTGTAACGATTTATAGATATAAGTAGGTTCATAAGTCAAGCCGAATATCAGACCCATGTTTAACGGGCGGCGGACATTAACAATGCGGGAAATGTGGGAAAAGTGGTTGACAGGCAAAGAGAACTTTCCTATATTCGCCCCCGTTAGAAACAATCTCAGATCGCATCAGGAGGCAACATGACAGGCAGTGGAAACATCTGGCAGCGAATGCGGGAATCCATCATCGGGCGTTACGGCAGCAGCGATTACCTTACCCAGCAGCGTGCCTGGTATATGTACATTTTTTTGAGTTTTGCTTTTGTGCTCTTTCTCGGTCTGGCCATCACGTTGTTTGTTGTCGATCCGGGAAAGGCAAAATTCTCCTCACCCCTTCTGGTTCTGGCGTCGGTGATGGGGCTTCTGGCCATGTATCTGATCAGAGCCGGGAAATTCAGCTTTGCAGCAAATTTTATTCTGATCTTTCAGCTGCTGGCCGTGGCGGGAAGTTTTTATGCCAAGACCAAGTCGCCGACGATCATTGAGGGATTCACGGCGACGTCGTACTTTTTTTTCGTCACCATCGCCTTTGCAACCCTTTTCTGCGAAAGGAAGATGATCATCTTAACGATGGTCTGGGTCATCATTGTCGATTCGGCGTATTTCATGGTGATCAAACCACTTCTCAGTCCGGAGATTCTGGACATTATCACCCGTTCCTTCGCCAACAACCTGGTCTGCATGATCATCACCTGCCTCCTTTCCTTTCTTATCATCACATCCATGAGGAAGGCCAATGTCCGTCTCGTCGATTCCGTCGCCGACGTGAGAACTGCCTCCCAAAAGCTCGATGAAATATCCGGCGTCATGGACGCGGCAAGTCAGAGCCTCGCCACCGGTTCGTCCAGCCAGGCAGCCTCTATGGAAGAGACGGCATCCATGCTGAAGGAAATTGCCGATAAGACGAAAGCGAATCGGAATGTTGTGGAAAAAGCCATTTTGCTCATGGCCGGCGCCGGCGAGGTTATCGTGCAGACAAACAAGTCGCTGACCAATCTCCGGACATCCATGGATGAAGTCAACGATGCCAGTGAAAAAACGGTGCGGGTCATCAAAACCATTGACTCCATAGCTTTTCAGACCAATCTGTTGGCCTTGAACGCCGCCGTGGAAGCCGCACGGGCGGGTGAAGCGGGGGCGGGTTTTGCCGTCGTCGCCGAGGAAGTGCGGTCCCTGGCCCGTAAATCGGCGGAAGCATCGAAAAACACGCAGGAAATCATTTCCAGCAACATCAAGAACATCAAGAAAAGTTCCGATCTGGTCGTCGTTTCTTATGAAGCTTTTTCCATGTTTTCGCAGGTCTCAAGCCAACTGGACGGCTACCTGAAGGAAATTACCGCATCCTCCCAGGAGCAGGCCGAAGGCATTCTGGAGATTGAAAAAGCTGTCGATGAAGTGAACCACATTATTCAGGGGAACGCCGCCAGTTCAGAGGAAGCGGCCGCCGTGTCCAACGAACTGACAACCATTGCCGATAATATAAGTGACTTCGTGAAGCATCTCGATAAACTGGTAAACGCATAATCCGGCACCCGGAAACGATACTTACTCTTTGACGGCCTTTTTTGGTGATCTCATATAATGATTGTACAACAGAGATCTCCTGAGTTCTTCTACAGGGATGGTTGCTGAAAACAGCTGTCCCGGCAGTGGCGAAAGATGCCCACTTCCCCCTATTCCCCCTGCCGTAAAGCAATGTCTTGTCAGAATATGGATATATTGCATCTTATGCATTGATATAAAATTATTTTGCTGATAAATTGCGCCGCAACAAATTCGCGAATTGCATAAATGTTAACCATCTATAAAGAGAGGGAGCACAAATGAGCAGAAGCGATATCTGGACGCAACTACGGGAATCCACCATCAACATTTACGAAAATCAAGATCACCTTACCCAGCAGCGGGCATGGTTCCTTTACATCTTTTGTTTTGCCAGCATCGGCATATTTATCATCCTGGCGGGACTTCTTCTTTCCGTTGCGCCCGATAAAGCAAAAATCGCCGCTCCTCTTATTGTTGTCATTCTCGCGATTTGTATTGTCGGCATTGTTCTCATTCGGAAGAGAAAATACAACGTAGCGGCATACACCATGCTGGTTACGATAACAGCCAGTTCGGCCCTGGGCTTTTTTCTCAAATACAAGGGGCCGGTAATCTATGAAGGTTTTGTCAGTTATGCCAACTTCATGTACATCGTCATCATTTTTACCACGCTCTTTTGCAACAGAAAGGCCGTTATGGCGATTATGGCATGGTATATCGCCCTTTATTTCACCTACTTTTTCGCCATCAAAGATCATCTTGCCACCGCGGAGGCCCACAGCCTCGCTGTCAGTGGCTTTGTCGACGGTCTCATCAGCATTGTTCTTTCCTGTGTCCTGTCTCTTCTCATTATCACAGCCATGCGGCGGGTGAACACGAAATTAGTGGAATCTGTCGCCGATGTCCGGGAGGACTCCCGGAAGCTGAAGGAGATCTCGGGAATTATCGCTGTGTCGAGCCAGGACACGTCCGCCGGAGCCGTCGGGCAGGCGGCCTCCATGGAAGAAATATCCGCCATGCTGAAGGAGATCTCCGAGCAGACCCTGAAGAATAACGAAACCGTTATCGATGCTCAGAATCTCATAGCCGATACATATCGGATCGTCACCAGCACCAACGAATCTCTTAAAAGCCTCCGGAGTGCAATGGGCGAGGTTAATGATGCCAGCGTCCAGACTGTGCGCATAGCAAAGACCATTGACTCCATCGCCTTCCAGACGAATCTTCTGGCCCTGAATGCAGCGGTAGAGGCGGCAAGGGCAGGTGAGGCCGGGGCAGGCTTTGCCGTTGTTGCCGATGAGGTCCGCAATCTGGCACGCAAATCCGCCGAAGCCTCGAAGAACACCCAGGAGATCATCGGGGGCAGCATCCAGAACATCAAAAAGAGCACAGAACTTACCGTCAGTTCAGACGAGGCCTTTTCTACCTTCGTGAGAGCAACCGAAAAGCTCATCGAGCATTTCAAGGTCATTACGAAATCTTCTCAGGAACAGGCTAAGGGAATTGCGGAAATTGAAAAAGCCATCGATAATATGAACACTGTTATTCAGCGCAATGCAGCGAGTTCCGAGGAAACCGCTGCCGTCTCTGCGGAACTGTCCGGTATGTCCGACAATATCGAAAATTTTGTTCATAAGCTCGACCGGCTGGTGAAATAATAGGGCTCTGCCTGATAGCGGCGCTCCTCCTTTCCGGCCATTATTATATCGGACGGGCAAACCCGGAAGTCCGTTGTGTCGCGGCAAATCGTTTATATCTGCTTTGCCTGCAAAAAAGCGCTGGTTTCCCGCCCCCCTGTGCAATATTACCGCTTTCCGGCATTACATACCGGCACAGGATCTTGGGGGAAAAGTTCTTGACAACTTACTTACTGGTAAGTATGATTCGCGCCTGAAAGCAATATCTCATCAAGTATATAGACAAGACATCTTCCGGTAACAGACCGGGCTTGGCCCGGACTGATCCAACCTAAAGCGTGATTATGGAGGGGGAAATATTATGTACCGGGTCATTCAATGTGCAACCGGATCCATCGGGCGATCCACTTTGCGCCGCATCATCGATCATCCCGATCTGGCATTGGTCGGTCTCTATGTCTACGGGAAAAACAAGGTGGGACTCGATGCCGGTGTGATTGCCAAGCGTCCGGCAACAGGCGTCATCGCGACGGACAACATCGATGAGATTCTGGCGCTTTCCGCCGACGTCGTTGTCCATACCTCCCGCATCACCATACCATATGACAGGCAGAATACCGAAGTTGAACACTTTCTCTCATCGGGGAAAAGCGTTATCTCCGTCAACGGGTTCTTCTTTCCGGAAGTCCATGGAGAAACATATGCCGGGCCGCTGAGGAGAGCCTGTGAGCGCGGAGGCAGCACCCTGGCCGGCGTGGGCCTCAATCCGGGATTCATCGCCGAACGTATTGCCCTGGTCATGTCGGGGCTTTGTGCCCGGGTCGATCACATCGGCACTTTCGAAATGGTGGACGGATCCTATATTGATGCGCCGGATTTTGTTTTCGGCACAATGGGCTTTGGCACTGATCCCTCTGTGACCGACATCACGAAAGGACCGCTCGCGCAGCTTTATTTCGATCTCTACATCGAAACCTTTGCTTACGTTGCCGAAGCCATGGGGACGAGTATTGCGTCGATCAAGCCCGACCATCGCCTGACGCTAGCTCCAGAGGATATGAAAATTGCCGCCGGAACCATTTGTCAGGGGACCGTTGCCGCGACCGAATGGCGCTGGAACGCCGAATTTGCCGATGGACGAAGAATGACCCACTCCCTGCTCTGGACATCCTCGCCAAAGCTGCACGGAGATGATGACCCCGTCCATTGGCGCATTGAAATTCAGGGACGTCCCAATGTTCATCTGTCCTTCAGCCTGGAGGATCCCGATCCCGCAGCGCCGCCGTCCCGGGCCGGGGCCGATGCAACGGCGGCTGCTGTGATCAGGGCCATCCCGTATGTATGCGCGGCTGAACCCGGCTTCTTCAGATATGCACCTTTAGCCCCTTTCCGGGAGAGGCTCTAAACGCATCGGTAACAGGCGTTCTTCCAGCGGAGATGAACTCGCAGTAGTGAGGGCGTAAACGATAAAAGCATGCAGGGAAAGTGTGTTAAGGCGTCGGCAGGACCAGCATATTAAATATCAAAAACACATAGGAGGATGAAATGGGTAACATGAATGATTACTCAGCCCAATTCCAGCCGAATTTAACCTGGGATGACTTCAGCGAAGAGATGCGGCTAAAAGGCCTCGATCTTTATCGTAAAATGTTTCTGGCGGTGGACGGTTTTTGGTACCTTGCTGCCAAGGAGCGCTTCGGCAATGAAATAGCAATGGAGATGGATCTCTGGGTATGGGAAAAGCACATGCGTTACGAACTTAAACACCTCACGGGGATGTTCAAGATCAACGGCAACGACGTGGAGGCATTCTTTAAAGCTTCCCAGCTGATGGCCTGGGCCGGCAATATCAGGATGGAGCTTGAACTTCTAACGAAGGATCATGGGATTATGCGGGCAACCAGTTGCCCGACTATTGATGCTCTGGTGAAGGAAGGTGACGGCCGGGAACAGAATTTCTGCAGGCTTATCGAACAGCGCATGATGGATTTCCAGACTGCGTATTTTAATCCGAACATGAAGGCTGTTCCCATAAGAATTCCCCCGGAAACGCTGGGGAGTGGAATATATTGCGAATGGGAGATTACATGCTGAACGTTATGCCCGCAGAATGGTTCTGAAACTAAAACTGCAATTGTCCATAGTTATGAAAGACGAGCTGATATTTAGCCTGTCGGAAAGCAATGTCTTGTCTAAGAGAGCTTTGCACAACCACTCTAATTGTCATACCGGCGAAGGCCGGTATCCAGAAAACCATTGATAATCCTGGATTCACCCGTATCAAGTACGGGGCAGGCTCTTCGTCGCGCTTCGCTTGCACGGAATGACATAATTGTTAGTTTTATGAAGTTGTGCAAAGGTCTCTCTAATTGTCGGGGCGTGGAGTGACATGTCCCCAGGGTATTTTAATCTAAACAGGGTGAGGAGGATCAAAGTATGGCGAATCTGAAGTTAGGCAACAAATCAATTCCGCTTATGTTTCGTGAAAAGGTTGCTGTCAGGGGCGATGCCGCCATGTGCGCTTACAGGAATGCTGAAAGCAAGTTTGTTGACATCTCCTGGCGGGAAATGGACGGCATGTCGCGCGGGTTGGGAAAATACCTTATTTCACGGGGAATCAAGGCTGGTGATAAGGTGGCGATCTTCTCGGCCAACCGCTATGAGTGGTGGGTAGCCGATCTGGCGATTCTTTCGGCCGGCGCCATCAATGTGCCGGTATATCCAACCAATACCACCAAAGAAACTCATTACATCCTGAATGATTCCGATGCGCGGATCTGTTTTGTCGGAACAAAAGAGCATATGCAGAAGGTGCTGGAGATCATCGACAACCTGCCCATGCTCGAAGAGATCATTATTTTCGACGAGCTTGCGGCGGCAGTGAGCAAGGTTGTTGCCTTCTCGAGAGCCCTGGAGACGGGCAAGGCCATCGAGGACAAGGGCGAACTGGATGCGCGGGTAAAGGACATTGACCCCAATTCCGTGGCGACGTTCATTTACACATCCGGCACAACAGGCAACCCCAAAGGGGTTATGCTCAGCCATAACAACATGACCACCAATGCCGAACAATGGAAGGCCATCACCCCGGGAGTGCTGGACAGTATGCAGCACATAGCGCTTTCCTTCCTGCCCTTGTCGCATATTTTCGAACGCACCATCACTTATTACGGTGCCTGTGTCTCGGCCGGTGCCAAGGTCTATTTCGCCAAGGACATTACGACCGTATTGACGGACATGATCGAGGTGCGACCAACAATTTTTGCCAGCGTGCCGCGGGTCTTCGAGAAGATGCGTGCCGGCATCATGGCCAAGGTTGCTTTAGCCCCGCCCCTGAAGCAAACTCTTTTCAAATGGGCAATGAGTGTGGCGAAGAGGAATCTGCCTTATATCTGCAACGGCAAAAAGCGCACCGGTCTGTTCGCGCTCGAGTATGCTCTGGCGTACAAACTGATCATCTCCAAACTTTTAACTGCCATTGGTCTGGACCGTGTGATCATCGGCGGATCCGGCGGCGGGCCGCTGTCGGCAGCCGACGCGGAATTCTTCATCGGCATGGGGATGATGGTGCTGGAAGGTTTCGGCATGACGGAGACCTCGCCCCTGGCTCTGGCTAATGCGCCCGGTCATATTCGGCCCGGCACGGTCGGAAAACCGCTGGTGGACACCGAATGCAAGATCGGTGAAGGCGGTGAGCTCCTGATCAAGGGTCCCCAGGTCATGCTGGGTTATTACAAGAATGATGCGGCCACCAAAGAAACCTTCACCGCCGACGGCTTCCTCAAGACCGGCGATATTGCGGAGATTGACCGCGAGGGCAATTTCAAGATCACCGGGCGCATCAAGGATCTGATCATTACGTCGGGCGGCAAAAACATTTCGCCCCAGAACCTCGAAAACGCCTTGACGGCCTCCCTTTATATCGAACAGGTCTCGATCATCGGCGACAACCGCAACTACCTGACTGCCCTCATTGTGCCGGCCTTCCCGGCGCTCGAAAACTGGGCCAAACAAAACGGCGTCACTTTTGCGAGCCGCGCAGACCTTGTTGCCCATTCCAGAGTCAAGGAGCTCTACAATAAGGAAGTCGAGGATAACATGCGGGAGTTTGGAAGGGTGGAGCAGATCAAAAAGTTCCACCTCCTGACCGCGGAATGGTCCCAGGACACCGGCGAGTTAACCCCGACCATTAAGGTCAAGCGGCGGATTGTCAACCAGAAGTATGCCCGGGTTATTGAAGATATGTACAAGGAGTAAAGTCCGGAATCATTGCGTTTCTAAATCAATGATGATATCGCGGCGGCCCCGGCCTGTGAGACTGTGTCGCAATGTCAGAAAGTACCACAAAAATCGTCATACCGGCGCAGGCCGGTATCCAGAACTTACTGATAATACTGGATTCCCCCGTATCAAGTACGGGGCAGGCTCTTCGTCGCGCTTCGCTTGCACGGAATGACAATAAGGGGAATTGCGACACAGTCTCACAGGCCGGGGCAGCCGTACCAACAAAGATAGCGCTTGATTGAGAAATGCAATCAGGTGAGGAACAATCCTCCGTTGACATGGAAGGTCTGTCCGGTGATGTAGCCTGCGGCATCGGAAGCCAGCAGCAAGGTTATACCGACAAGATCAGCGGGCTGACCAACCCGGCGCAGGGGTATTTTGCCGGTTACTTTGCGGCGCTGTTCGGCGGGCATCAAAGCGAGCATGCGCGTATCGATCATGCCGGGGGCAATGCAATTGACGCGAATTCCGCAGGGTCCCAATTCGAGGGCCATAGTCCGGCTGAGTCCTTCGACACCGGCCTTGGCTGCCGTGTAGTGCGCGCTAGTTTCACCGCCCGTGTGCGCGATGATGGACGAGAAGTTAATGATCGAACCTTTGCACTGCTCGGTCATCTGCGGCAAAACAGCCTGCGTGCACAGGAAAACGGACGTCAGGTTTACATCAATCACTTTCTGCCACGAGGCGAGATCCATTTTCGGGAAAGGAACGGGGTTGCTGATCGCCGCCACGTTGATCAGGACTTCCGGAGCGCCGAATGTTTGCAGGCATTGATTCACCATGGCCGCAACATCTGCCGCCCGGCTTACGTCCAACCGGCATCCCCGGGAATGGCCGGCGTCTAAATGGTCAAAGGCGGAAATGCTCTCATCTCGGTCTGCGGCCAATACTTGCGCCCCGGCCGTGAGGAAAGCCCGGGCAATGGCGTTGCCGATTCCCTGGGCGGCGCCGGTGACAATAACGATCTTGCCTGCAATATCCGGAAACCCATTTATATTCATCTGTCTGTCGCGTTCCATAGGCAGCTCCTTCCATGTTTGTCTTTTTTCATAGTGTCTCTTATTTATAGCGGATCGATTTTTACTATCAACTTTTTTGCAACGATGCAATCGTTCTGACGAAGAAACAAAGAATAAGCGAGGAAATTTATTTTTTGGGGCAAGGCGAAAATTTTTCTTGACAGGAAAAACAATTTCCATTATTTAAAACCGGCCGGTCGGTTTTTTGTAAAAAAGAGGAGCGAATGTGTATGGAAGGAAATGCTGCAGCGCGGGAATTGGTGAAAAGGGCATTCATTATTGATTGCGCATTGCACACGATCTCCGAGAATGGGAGCTTCAACGTCACCATGGAAGATATCGCCAAAAGCGCCGGTTTTTCCAAAGGAGGATTGAATCACTATTTTTCTTCCAAAGATGAGCTTTTCGAGGCGGCTTTCCAAGAGTACTTCGATCGGATATTTGTCCGCAGTCAGGAGAGGATCAACAGCTTTTCCGATCCTATGGACAAGCTGCTTTCTTTCGATTGGCTTTTCAATTGGGAGGATCCAGACGTGAACGTCGGATATCCGCTCCTGTTTGATTGTCATGTCCTGGCTGTTCGGCACGATACTTACCGGAAGATTTTCCACGAGTGGGTGGAGCGGTGGGTCGACATGCTTCGGAGCGCTGTAATCGAAGGTATTGAAAAAGGGGTTTTCCCGAAAATTGACCCCGATGCCACAGCACGATGTATCTCCGCCATCTATCATGGATTCGCCACAAGGTGGTATCTTGATAAAGAAGGGCATTCAACCGCATGGGCCATTGAATACTATCGTAAAGCCATCACCGGCTTAATAAAGGGCATGGGAGGCGATGACATTATTTAACATTATTTAATTAAGGGTAATCTGCGAGTGCATTGCTACCATTGAACCAAACTCAAAAGAAGGAGGAAGTGGCATGGCGGTATTTGAGAATCCACAAAAATGTACGATGCACGGGGAACGCCGTTCGGAAATATCATGAAAGACGAGACGGCGGGACCGCAATTCAGGGATGTCAATAGCATAATCAAGTTCGACGTTGCATATCAATTAAACAACACAAAATCGACCAGTCGGTCTGTTTTTTTCAGGAAATAATTATCAATCCGTTTCATTAACGCACCAACAATAAAGAAGGGAGGGTATATTAGCTTAAATAAGAAAGTGGCACGGTATGCTCGTTGAACCTGCAACTGTTGCGCCGGTTAAGTTGCACCCATATTTTTGAGACACTATTAGCATCGTGATGTTTATAGATGTCAGGTAGTTCGTAAATTACTATTTAAAGGAGGAGAGACGTTTTATGGTTAAACAAGAAAAAGTCAGTTCCGCCGGTGGTAATGGCACACTAGAGTTGGTTGACGAAACACTGCGTGATGGAACACAGAGCTTATGGGGAATGATGATGAGCTATCACATGATGGAGCCGGTTCTCGGCGAAATTGCCGAAGCCGGATTTTATTCCATCAATGGTCCGTGGCATGGCGCCCAGCCCATGATCAGCGCTCGTTTCTTTAATGAAGATCCCCGCATCATGTATGCTATGTTCAGGGATAAACTGAAAAATACGGATGCGAACATTGTGGTAACCACCATGGGTCAGATGGTAACTGTCACGACTCCGCCGGAGAATAGAACATTGGTGCGGACCTGTTATCAGCAGATAAAAAAATGGTTGCCGCAAATTAACCAGGCTGCGTGCATCTGTTGTACCCGAGATGAGATCAAGAATGAATTCCCGTTTATGTTCCCGATGTTTCGGGCAATGGGTATAGAAACCATACCCTATTTCGCCATCGGGCACGGTCCCCGGCATACCGACGAATTTTACGGCGCTCAAGTAAAGGAAGTCGTCGAGAAATACAAGCCGATCAGTCTGTGCATCAAGGATGTTGACGGGTTGCTGACTTCGGAGCGTCTTCGAACGCTCATTCCCGCCATGCAGAAGAATGCGGGCGGCATACCTCTCGAGCTGCATGCTCACGGCATGAACGGCCTGCATACATATAACGCTACAGTAGCCATGCAGCTGGGTGTGAGGAAAATATCCACCTGTGTTCCTCCGCTGGCCTACAGCTCTTCTCATCCTTCCGTCTTTGATATCATACGCAATGCCGAGGAACTCGGCATAAAACACACCATTGATGTGGAAAAGCTGAAAGTCGTATCAGAGCGTCTGACCAAAATTGGTAAGGCTTTTGGCCATCCCGTTGATAATTACCCACTGCCCTTTGATCTGAGCTACTATAAACACCAGATTCCCGGGGGCGTCATTTCCAATACGACGACACAGCTGGCACAATTGGGCATCCCGGAAAAGCTGCAGGAGGTGCTGGAGGAAATTCCGCGTATTTTGAAAGAGATGGGAGATCCCGTCATGATTACCCCGTTCTCGCAGTACATTGTGACTCAGGCTGTTCTTAATGTGCAACTGGGACGTTGGGAACAATGCATCGACGCCATGGTCGAGCATGCTGCCGGTCTGTTCGGTGTCGAAGATTCCGGAATTGCCGATATGGATCAAAATATCAAAGACAAGCTTTTGAGTCTTCCCCAGGCCAAAAAGATAAAAGAAAAGGCTGCCCATATTGTCGAGTATGTAAATTCGGAACCTTCGGTTGAAGAAATAAAGAGAAACTTGGGGCTTTCACCCGATGTTTCCGACGAAGACTACTGCCTGCATTTAATTTTGATGGGTGAGGCAATGAAAGACGTCACCCCGGGTGGACCTGATGTTTATAAAAAGTATCTATAAGAGAAAATTCTAAGAATAAATCAGGAGGTTAAGTTATATGATTACAGTTAATGCAGATGGCCTCGTGCCCCTTGAAGCATCGGTAAACAGTGTTTTCTATCGCAGACCCAGTCCCGGAGAACCTCCTTATGTAGAGGAAGGTGATCAGGTTAATGAAGATACCGTAGTCTGCTTAATGGAGATTATGAAGTGTTTTCGGTCCGTCAGTGCCGGTGTCAAAGGAAAGGTAGAGAAGATTTTTGCGGAAAGCGGAAAGCTGGTTAAAAAGGGTGACGTATTAATGCTCATCAGGCCGGAGTAATAATCAGACAAACCCGGAAGGGGATATGTCCAGGCTGGCGGCCATGAACAATGGCCACCAGCCTTATTGAAATAAGCATGTGGTAAAGTGAGAGGGGATGAAAAATTCCTTCTTGAGATTTTGAGGGGAAAGGATTTATGAAAAAAAGAAAAGTACTTGTTGCCAACAGAGGTGAGATTGCCGTCCGCATTATCAAAGCCTGTAAGGAACTGGGTATAGAGACAGTATTAGTTGTTTCCGAAGCCGATAAGGAAAGTATGGGCGCGAGGATGGCCGATGAGGTTGTCTGTATTGGCCCTCCCCAGGTTAAGTTGAGTTATCTTAACATACCGAAGATTATTAATGCTGCTTTAGAGACCGGCGCCGATGCAATTCACCCGGGATATGGATTCCTTGCGGAAAATCCCGAATTGCCTGAAGCATGTGAGAAGAA
Organism: Deltaproteobacteria bacterium; assembly: GCA_025361065.1. Lineage (GTDB taxonomy): Bacteria > Desulfobacterota > Syntrophia > Syntrophales > Smithellaceae > MVRV01. Next base: position 11,289 of record JANYAY010000085.1, on the reverse strand, counting down.
TGGGATAATTTTTATTGGTCCACGCTCCGAAACCATGAAGCAATTGGGGGACAAAATAAGTGCGCGCAGTCTGGCCAAAAAGAGCAATGTTCCCATGACTGAGGGTAGTGAAGGTCTTAGCAGTTTCCGTGATGTAGAAGCTGAAGTTCAAAAAATAGGGTTCCCCGTTATTTTTAAGGCGGCTGCCGGCGGCGGTGGTCGTGGGATGCGTATCGTCACTCAACGAGAAAATTTAAAAAATGCTTTCGATATGGCTTCTAATGAAGCACTGCAAGCCTTTGGTGATGCGACTCTATTTGTAGAGTGCTATGTACAGAATGCCCGGCATGTGGAAGTACAGGTAATCGGAGATAATTTCGGGAACGTAATCCATTTGGGACAAAGAGACTGTTCCGCACAGAGGCGTTACCAGAAAGTCATCGAAGAAGCTCATCCGCCCAATCTTCCCGAGGATTTAAGGAATAAAATCCTGAACGCGGCCGTAGCGCTTACTTCAAGTATTGGATACAATAGTGCGGGCACGGTGGAGTTCCTCGTCGATAAAGATCGCCATGAATTTTATTTTATGGAAGTGAACACGCGTATTCAGGTTGAACACCCGGTTACCGAGGAGATAACCGGCGTGGACTTGGTCAAGGAGCAGATTTCGGTTGCCTTTGGCGCCCCTCTCTCACTTACGCAAGAGGATGTTAAATTCAAAGGCCATGCTATCGAATGTCGAGTAACAGCCGATGATGCCAAAGATGATTTTATGCCGTCGCCTGGTGACATAACATGTTTTGCCCTGCCTCAGGGCAATAATGTCCGGGTAGACACACACTGCCATGAAGGATGCACGATCAGCCCATACTATGATTCATTATTAGCCAAGCTGATTACTACAGGTGATACCCGTGCAGAAGCATTAGCGAATATGAAGACTGCACTGGCGGATTTTAAAATCGAGGGAGTAGAAACGAATATCCCCTTCCTGCAGTTCTTGATTGCGCAGCCTGAGTTTAATGCAGGAGATATACACATTAAGTGGATAGAAAATACAGTCTTACCCAAGTTTGTGGAGTCACTTAAACAAAACAGATAAGCCTTATTCACCTGGGTTGTCTGAGGACAAAAATGGCAAAAACCCGTTATCGGCAAATTGAGAAAATTGAGGCGAAAGAAAATATCGGCTCATATGGGGCATGGCGCAGGGAATTATGCAGGAAATATCGGGAACTCCTTATCCAGACCCGCAATAACAGTTACAATACTCTCGTGAAAACTCTTGCTGCAAAAGGCGAGACGGTAGCCTGCCGGAAGGGTTGTACCTATTGTTGTTCCCACTATGTGGCTGTGCCGTTAACCCATGGAATGGCAATTGTTGATTACTTGTATGACAGAAAGGAATTGCTGAAGCAATTTATTTCTAACTACGAAAAGTGGCGTCATAAAGGGTATGATATTTCAACTGTAATCGATCACACTCGAAGCCATGCCTTCTCGTCATCCATGCCCATCAATGATATCATTGCGGTCACCAGGCCCCCGTCCATGCGTTATCTTCAAATGGGCATTCCGTGTCCCTTTCTCGTAAATGATACTTGTCTTATTTATGCTGTCCGGCCGTTGCCTTGTTCGGGGCAATATTCTGTGACACCTCCGGATTGGTGTAATCCTGAAGCAGGAGAAAAAGCTGTTATTTATCAACTGGTCTCTGATGATGAAGACCTTCTGAAAATTCTGCAACTGGCTGATCCCCGGCTGATGCTTTATGAAATTACCCTCCCGATCATGATATACAAGCTCCTTACGGAAGGTGCATCATCTATGATGGCTGATGCGGGTTATCGGTTACCTAAATAAAAAGAGGAGAAAAGAATGCGTTCCGTTAAAGGCAGAAATGTTTTAATCACCGGAGCGTCATCCGGCATTGGCAAGGCTCTTTCCGAGGTCTTTGCTCAAGAGGGAGCGCATCTGTTTCTGGGATGCCACCCTGCGGAATCACCTGCGCTTACGGCCTGGGCGGAAGATCTGCAGCGCCGGTACGGTATCCGTGTTCATACCTATCCCGTTGATCTCGCCGCTGCAAGAGGGCCGGAAATGCTTCATGAGGAAGTTAACAGGACCGGAGAGATCATCCATGTCCTCGTGAACAACGCCGGATTGATGGCTTATGGAGACTTTCACCGACTTTCCCTGGACAGGCAGGAAATGCTAATCAAAGTAAATATTATTGCCTATTTTCGCCTGACCCATCTTTTCGCCGGCGACATGGTCAAAAGAGGGGAAGGGCGGATACTGAACGTGTCCTCCGTTTCCGCATTTCAGCCGTCGGTCCACCAAGCTGTTTATGGCGCAACCAAGGCCTTTATCCAGAACTTCAGCGAAGCAGTAAATCAGGAACTCAAGGGAACGGGCGTTTCCGTCTGCACGCTAAACCCTTCCTATACCGACACACCTCTGCTGAGGGGCAAGGATTTCCCGGCGCATCTTCGCTGGTATCTTATCTGCGGCCTGAGCTCTCCCGAAGATATTGCACGCAAAGGACTCCGCGCCTTTATGAAAGGGAAGACAGTCTATATACCTGGGGTTCGCAACTGGTTCATTCACGACGTTTTGCTGCGCTTTGTTCCCCGACGTCTCGCGAATCAGATATCTTCCCTGGTTCTAAAATGACAAGAGACTAAATAGACGGATACTATTATCACCAGAATAAAAACAAGAAGATCCATAAGGAGAAGGAAATGGGCATGGAAAAGGTTCTTGTTACCGGGGCATCGGGATATATCGCTCAAAAGCTGATCTTGGCATTGGAGGCGTGTCCGGAGGTCCGGTCCATTATCGGCATCGATATCCGACCGCCGGCCGGAGGTGCAAAGAATTTTCATTTTATTAAGCTCGATGTCCGGGAGCCGCTTGCGGATTTACTCCGGCAACACCAAATTGACACGGTTGTCCATACGGCCTTTGTTTTGCCCCCGATCCATGACACCAAACTCATGGAGGATATCAATATTAACGGAACCAGGAATGTTCTGTTTTCTTCCCTGCAGGCCGGTGTCCAACAGTTTCTCTACACAAGTTCGACGACCGCATACGGTTTTCATCCGGACAATCTTTGCCCACTGACGGAAGACAGCCCGCTTAGGGGGAATGATGATCTGGTCTACAGCAAAACGAAAAAGGAGATCGAGAAGATCTTTGGCGACCTTGATCTTCCCGGGAGTTATCCGGATACGGCGCTGACCATCCTCCGTGCCTGCTTCGTTGTCGGACCGGCATTCGATAATCCGCTGGCGAGATATCTCCGGAAGCGGTTTGTGGTGCTTCCCGTGAGGACGGAGCCCCTGCAGTATGTCCACGAGGACGATCTCATCAGAGCCATGATTCTCCTCCTGCAGAAAAGAAGGGGAGGCGTTTACAATATCGCCGGTGACGGCCTGATAACATTCGACGAGATGGTCCGGCTGCTCGGGAATACCAAAATTCCCCTGCCGTTTACCCTTATGTACTTTCTCAACAAAATCGCCTGGGGTCTGAGGTTGACCTCCATCAGCGAGTTCCCGAGCCCCACGATGAACATGCTTCGCTATCCCTGGTGGGCCGAAAATGGCAAGCTGAAGAAAGATCTAGGGTTCCGTTATCAGTATACAACCCAGACGGCCTTTCGCGATTATGCCACTTTCGTTGCGTCAGGCAAGAAACCAAGCGGATAACCGGATCGCAGTGCCTTTGCGGCGGCTCCTTATATCGGGGGACGGCCTGTATTCTCCGGCGAACAAAAGCATATTTCCCTCGCTTGACAGGGAAACCGTGTAGCCCTATACTGCGCGCCATTGGTAAACATATTATCATTTTCGGAGGTGCTGCTTCATGCCTGTTGTCGAATGGGAAAAAGACGGAACGGTGGCAATTGTCAAAATGATCAATGGTGAAAATAAACTCAACCCGGAATTTAACCGTGATTTTTTGCAGGCTTTCGCGGAAATAGAACAGGATAAAACAATTAAAGCGGTTGTTTTGTGTTCGGGTGATGAAAAAAACTGGTGCCAGGGAATAGATCTTGTCTGGATGCAGGGCCGGTTGGCGCAAAACGACCGGGAGGGAATTCTGAACTTTATTTCCGGATTGGGCGACATTTTCCAGCGGGTGCTTTTCTTTCCTGTGCCGGTCATTGCCGCGATCGGTGGTCATGCCGTGGCCGGTGGAGTGCTTCTTGCCTGCGCCTGCGATTTTCGTTTCATGAGTGCGGATAAAGGATTTTTCTTCCTGAGTGAAGTAGATGTGGGAGTCCCTTTTCTGCCCAGCGCACTCGCTCTCGTAAGAAAAGCCATTCCGGAATATCAGCTCTGTAAAATGCTCTATACGGGGCAGCGTTATACGGCTTCCGAACTGGAATTGCATCACATTGTGCAGGCCTGCGCGGATAAAGAAGCTCTGATGACCGGGGCTATGGCCTTTGCCCGCACCTTCAACAAGAAACGCGGCATCTTCAGTGAATTAAAAAAATGCGCGAATAAGAGCATTGCCGACCTTATGGCCGGAGATGACCTGAGACACATCGAAGGCTTCAACTTTTTTGCCAGGGAATCATAGACTCCATATCTTATGTCAGCCGGGCTGCCGCACGGAGCCGTTATAAAAAACATCGCAGTTGCCGCTTTGAACAATGCGTTTTGCCTTCCTGTAAAGATGGTAGATCGGGCCGCCGAGGGATTCAATCGCACTTACCGCATCGACCTGGGGACTGCCAAAGGATCCGCTGATGCTTTGTTCGAATTTTGCGCATCCTTTGTCATCGAGAATTGCCACTATTACCTTATCATATTGTCCGCTGACGAGATTTAGTCGGCCTTTAAGGGCAACCCGGTTATGTTGTGTAGCAAGGGCGCAATCTATAGCCTCCGCCATACCTTCCTTAATCTGCCAGTGGGAGATGAACTGGTTGACGGCGCTCTGTCCTCCCCTGCTCTGGTAATAAAGATTTCCGTAACGGTATCCCTTGAGCACAACTACACTGAGAGGTCCGGCGATAAAGAAAGCACCGAGATCGACGAGATTGAATTTCTGGCTCGTTTCATACGATGAGATGATCTTGTCCATGTCCATCGTATAAACAACAAGATTGTCACCCCGGAGAGAAAAAGTGCCGTCTATGCCGCTCAGCAGATTTTGATTCCCTTTCTCTTTCATGGTCAGGGAAGCAGAAAGATCGCCCCAACCGCTGATCGCCTTTTGTGTGCCAAAAGCCTTCTCCAGTTTTGCGAAGTCCAGCTTCGATATCTGCAAATTGATTTTATATACGGAGTCAACTTGCGACTTGTCGGCCGTGGCGTCTCCAACACCTCTCGCGCCGAAAATATCCATGGTCAGCGGCAGGAAGTGGATTACTCCCCGCTGCGCTTTTATCGTGCTCTTGACATTAGCGATTTGGAGATCCTTTTTCCGCACTTCCTTGCAAAAAATGTTTCCCGTGAAAGAGATGTTCTTCAGAATACCCGGTGCAGTATCCGTTACAAGGAGATCTTTGATATCCAGGTTGACATTCTGGAACTCCGTCCTTTCTCCCGTCTTTTTGTTCAGATAAACAAACATTCCCTGGGACAGCTTGAGTTCAGGCAAATTGAAAGCAGATACCGGCCGACCTTCCTTCGATATTTTTTCATGACCTTCAAAATTATATATTCCCTCAGCGTCCTTCACAAGGGTGAGAGCCGGTTTGACAAACTCGCAACTGGTGATTTTGAGTTGCTCCCGGAGCAGGGACAGCAACTCCACCCTTAACTTGATGGTTTCCAGGGAAAGAATTTCGCTGCCGTTTTTGGCGACATGAATATCCCTGGCCGATAAGGCAAAGGGAAAGAAAAAGAGCACCAGCTTCCCTTTAATGCTGATATCCAGGCCGGTAGTTTGGGAGGCGGCGGTTTCGATCCTGGACTTGTAAGTATTGATGTTAAAAAAGAATAGGGCGATGATTGCCGCGATAATGAACAGGGAGGCAACACCACCTGCAAGCAGCAGATTTCTTTTCCGTACCGTATTCATGTCCGTCACTCGCTAAACAGGTTATTCCGTGGGCGCTTTAGCTGTTTTCACGGCAAGATCTTTATTCTTTGTCAAGAACCTCCACTCGATTCCTGTCGCCTTACTCGATCGGTCCAGTAAGGATGAAAAGCACCGGGGGGCGGGTTTACAGTCTGCCCCCCGGGATAGTGATGATTGAATCCCGCTTTAGCGGGACGAGCGTTAATTCTCGTGAGCTCGCTCGCGATATAATGACGTTCATTTCATACCTCGCAAGCTTGCTCGCGAGGTGGTTGATGACAATGGTGCTTATTTAAAACTATTTCTTCGCTCCCGGTTTAGGTGTGGGAGCCGGAGGTGCCATCGGCATGGATGCCGCCCCAACCTTCACATCCAGCAGTTCCACTTCAAAAATCAGTGTCGCGCCACCGGGTATAATGGGCGGACGCCCGCTGTCGCCGTATGCTATATCCGACGGGCACACAAATTTGGCCTTGCCGCCTGCTTTCATCATGCCTACGCCTTCCGACCAGCAGGGAAGGACCTGGCCCAGCGGAAACTCCACGGGCTGGCCGCGCTTGATGGAGCTGTCAAATTCCTTGCCGTCAACAAGAGTGCCGGTGTAGTGAACTTTAACGACATCCGTAACTTTAGGCTGAACGCCCGTGCCCGGCTTGATTTCCTTATAGATCAGGCCGGTAGTGGTTTTTTGCGCACCTTTTTCGGCAGCGGCTTTTTCCAAAAACGGCTTGGCCAGCGCTTTTTGTTTTTCAGTGGCTTTAGCCATCCGGGCCTTGGCCAATTCGCCGAGTTTCTGCATGTTGGCATCCGGTTCGGCCGCCAGCTTTTTGCCTGTGGACGCGTCGGACATACCCTGCTGAACATATTTCAACTCTTCGGGGGACATGTCGAAAACGGACAGTTGCTTATTAATATTAACGCCCAAAGAATAGAAGGCCTTCTGCTCTTCTGTTTTCGGTTCCGGGGAACAGGCCGGAATAAACAGAAGAGCAACAAAAACAATAAAAATTAATTTACGCATAACAATCCTTTCTTTTCGTTTAAATTTTAAAATTGAACTTTACTCCAAGACAAAAAGTCTAATCAAATCGAAAGAAACACTGGTGCAATAATTCCTTTCTGTTTATTGGCAATTCCAATAGATAAAGCCTTCTGAAGTGAATCCGGGACTCCGGAATTCGGGCAGCGGAACCATCGACTCACTTGAGCAATATTACACCGTCAATATTTTCATTAGAATGTTGATCTTTTGGGCAGCAGGCGTATATACTTAATTTCAGCCTTGGTCTCTTCATATTGGAATCCCAGTATATCCCGCATGGAAATAATACCCACCACCTTTTTGTCTTCGGCTATCGGGATATGTCTGATCTTCTCCTTCTTCATGGTGTTGATGGCGTAATCCAAATCATCATCCATAGATGCTATGATAACTTTTTTGGTCATAATATCCTTGATCTTTTTGTTTACAAAATCGACACCGTTTACGAAGCACTTTCTCACTATGTCTCTTTCGGTAATAATTCCAATTAACTCATCCTGGTCATTGCAGACCGGGAGTGCACCTTTATTGTGCAAAATCAGTTTCTGAATTGCTGCCGAGACGAATTCATCCGGCCCAATAGTGATTAAAGCTTTACTTTTAACTCCCGTAACCTTCAACATATCGCGCATGTTCATATGACGCCTCCATTATTCAGATAAAATAAAGATACTCGTGCCTTAACATAATAACCTTGAAAGCAATATAATTTATTTTTGCTCTAAATCAAGGATTTTCTTTAAGGTCAATGTTTTCCGGACATCAGGGTTAGAGAATTCATGGCGGTTAAGCTTGTTGCCGTTATTGTCATTGACACACAAGCGAGGTTTACTTATACTTTCGGCCAATTAAAGGAAGTCCTTATCATATCACCGGTACGTTTGCCAGGAGTTTGCCATGACCGTTCTTCAGCTCGTGGAACAAAAACAGAAAGCCGGTGCATTTATTGTTCTGGCAATTTGCATCCTGTTGTCGGCGGCGTCGATAATTACCGCATCACTCGTTCAGAGGGACTTCGGCAGGGTGAAGGTAGCGGACGTTAATTATAAAAATTTCAACGGCATCACGGTACGGGCGAAGCTTTTTGTCCCTGTGGGAGCAGTACGCGACAATCCCGTACCCGGCATGGTCTACATTCACGGTTACCAGAACAACATGGAAACGGGTGACGCCTATTCCATAGAGACCGCGCGCCGCGGGATCGCGGTGCTGAATATCGATGCGATCGGGCGAGGACACTCCGGCCTGCCGGGTGAACCCGGCGAGCCCGGGTTCGATCCCACCTACGGCGGAACAAGTGCGGTCGCGTTTTTAAAATCGCTCGATTATGTCAGAGCGGACGCTGTCGGGATTATGGGACACAGTCTGGGTGCGGAGATGGCCTACCGCGTTGCACTGGGCGACCCGGAACTGCGCGCGCTTGTTATTGCCGGGTACGCCTACACCACCGAGGCAACGCCCTCAATGCCGCGCAACATGCTCATGATCATCGGCAAATACGACGAATTCCGCAGCCGCATGACCAAAACGCGGGATATCGAAAAGGAATGGATGTCCACCGAACAAACGCTTAAGGCCTTTGGTTTTGCCAACCCGAAGCTATCGACAACCTACGGCGATTTTAGTAGAGGCACCGCCCGGCGTGTGGTAGTGCCCCGCATCACCCACGTGCAGGAATCACACAGTGCTGAGGCCATAGCCGAGACCGTAGAGTGGCTCCGAAATGCGTTGAATCCCCCGAAGACCAAAGGGATCGATGCACGTGCCCAGATATGGAAGATCAAGGAACTGGCTACGCTTACGGCCATGCTTGCAGGATTTGCTTCTCTTTTCCCGCTTGCCCTCATCCTGATCCGTCTTCCCTTCTTTGCCTCGACCCGCCGCACCCGCCAAGACCACTATGAATGCACCATACGGGATTACGCGCTCTATGCATCCGTGAACGGCATTTTCCTGTGGCTCTATCTGCCGCTCATCCTTGTGCTCTTCGGTATCCACAAATACGTAGTCCCCATCCACCATGCTTTCCCTATGATGATGGTCAACGCAACTGTATGGTGGCTGCTCTGTGTGAACGTCATCGGGCTTGTCCTCTTTCGCCGGTGGTATAAAAAGCATGCACGGGAGCAGGACGTCACACTTTCCGACCTGGGCGTTTCTTTTTCCGGCGATGGTTTTCTTCTCGACCGGACCGGCCTCGTAAAAGCTTTCCTTTTTTCCGTCGCGCTCTTTATTTTCCTGTATGCGGTGGAGCTCGTAGCTGAAAAAGCATTCATAGTCAATTACCGTTTTGTATATCCGTTCATGAACGACCTGACGTTATACCGTGCCGGAATGTTTCTGCTCTATTGGCCGTTCGTCCTGTTTAGCTTCCTTATAACCGGCGTCTTCATCCACGGACAGATACGGCGACCTGCCGACAAAGGGTGGCTAAGGACGTTCGCGGTGCGCTCGGGATACGCAAGCTTTGCCCTGTGCTTGCCGCTTATTTTGTTACTTGCCGTTCAATATCTTCCGCTCTTCATCTCCGGCTTTATTCCCTTTGAGGGGCCCAACGGCCTCTTCGTGGTGTTCGTCATAAACATGTTTCCAATAGTAGTGCTTTTCGCTATCACCGCGACGCTTTCCACATGGTTGCACCAGCTGACCGGCACGATCTATGCGGGGGCGATCCTCAATTCGCTCATTATAACATGGGTGTTTGCTTCATCCCAGGTAATCGCACCTATGCCATTATAAGGATGAAGCGATGCATTTCTATCTATATCTGTTTATCCCTTTGCTTTTCCCTGCCGTCTATCACAATTTTATCACATAGACAGGTGTAATATTAATCCATTGTTCATTTTATTACTTTCAGTATCCTGTAGATCATCCAACCATTTTGCCAGCAACTAACCTTCATTATCTCAGTTTCAGCTGCTGAATAATTTTGAAAAGCCCAGATGTTGATTATTACGGAATAAAATCTTGTTATCCACATGGTGAGGCCACAAAGTTAATTGAATATAGTCCAGCCAAGAGGTGTACCCCAATTGAGAAATAAGAAATAGCTGAACTACGACTTAGCATATGGTATAAATATTCAGAACAGGTTAATTTACAGATACCCTTCAAAAAGGAGGATTTAAATGAAAATATTATCGACAATTGCCATATCCCTTGCCATTGTCTTCATTCTTGCCGGCTGCGGTAAGGATTCCGGTAGCGGCGGGAAGGCCGGTGACGCCAGCACTGCCACGATAAAGTTCAATGAGAATTTCGCGAAATCGCTGGACCTTAACAACCCCCGGGATTTCGACGATGCCAAGCGCGGCTTTGTCGCCAGGCCCAGCGGGAAAATCACGACCGCGACGGGCGAGGTGCTGGTCGATTTCGACGATTTCAAGTTCGAAGAGGGCATGGCACCGCACACAGTCAACCCAAGCCTTTGGCGACACGCTATTCCCAACGCCCAATTTGGGCTGTTCAAGGTTACGGAGGGGGTCTACCAATTACGCGGCTTTGATATCGCCAATATGACCCTGATCGAAGGTAAATCCGGATGGATCGTGGTCGATCCGTTGACCTGTCGAGAAAGTGCAGAGTCAGCGATCGCCTTTGCCCGCAAGCAGTTAGGCAACAAGCCGGTCTCGGCAATCATTTTCACACACAGCCACGTGGACCACTTCGGGGGTGCCCTGGGCGTGATTTCGTCGCAGGAAGTCGCCAAACGAAAGCTTCCTGTGATTGCGCCGGATGGCTTCATGGAGGAAGCCACCAGCGAAAATGTTATGGTCGGTACCGCGATGGCGCGCCGGTCGATCTATCAGTTTGGTAAAAATCTTGAACGCTCCGCCAAGGGCATGGTTGATAACGGCCTGGGCAAGTCGGTGGCGTATGGCAATGTCGGTATCCTGCCGCCGAACCGGATAATCAGGCAGCCAAAGGAGAATATAGTCGTTGACGGCGTGCGTTTTGTCTTCTACAACGTGCCCGGAGCAGAAGCTCCCGCCGAGATGACCTTTCTGCTCCCCGACAATAAGGCCTATTGTGGAGCTGAAATTATCGGGCAGACCATGCACAACCTCCTGCCGGTGCGAGGGGTAGTGTCAAAAGTTTTATGAAAACTAGCACGGATAAATGAAAAGAGAGATAGGATTTGGTTCGGGAGTAAAAGCAAGAGCCATTTGACATAGCGATAATGTTTGTCGGAAGATTTCAGGCAAACTTAGGCCATAAAA
>JANYAY010000084.1 GCA_025361065.1 Deltaproteobacteria bacterium | reverse complement strand
GTCTCGTTTGTGAAGCGTATGATTGCAATTTTCTGTTTATATCTTTTTGCTGATGGTAATGTGGCAGTTTGTTGTGCTTTGGCCTGCTGCATTTTTGTTGCCGGTGCTTCCACTTGCTCCGGTTTATATGCGCTGGGCGTTGCGCAACCAGAAATAAATAGCAAGATAAGGAATAGTAAAGTAACTTTTTGTATTTGCATAAATCCGATCCTCCTTGTCTAAATTGATTCTTTGTGGATATTTTAAAATGTGGGAATTGGGGAATTTTGTTTAAAATTTTTGATGCAGGGGGACTATAATAAAACCTGTCTTGTATGTCAATGAAAAAACTGCTGATTTTATATTGTCGAACTCGTAGGGTGGAACAAGTACAGCGGTCTTGCCACCCGCATGGGTGGTTCTACCAATCACAAAAGATCCGGTGGGTGCTCTAATTAACTGAAAATCTCTTTGAAAAATTTTTCTTTATCCAATTGTTTTGCCATAGTCTGTGTCTCTTGACACTCTCCATCTTAAATGCTTTGGAAATATTCATAAAACGAATTGCTTGAACCAGACCTAAACCTTTTATTAGGAGATCAACACCCTTTTCAAGAATATTTTCTTCGTCCATATATTTTGCGTTTTTCATCTTAGATTCTCCCTGAGGCAATATTGAAGTGGGTTGCCACAGCGCGAAAGTCTAACTTCGTAATGACGAAACTACCTTGATTGTATCTAAGACAATAGAGCAAAGCCACTCTTTTTGATTTCATCCACGAGAGGATCGGTGTCATTAAAGGCATCTGAATGAAACGGCACGGGTTCAATCCTGTTGTCAATCTCCATGGAAAGTTTCATCAGGCGAAGACGTTCAGTAAAACGGTCGGCGGAAAAATCCGGCGAAACAATAGCTACATCAATATCGCTCCAGCGGCCTACGCGATTGACGGCATAAGAGCCAAACAGATAAGCTGACTCAACGGCTATACCGCTCTCTTTCAGTTTTTTGATAAATGCCTAAACTTTACCTAAGACTTCACTATCGATTTGAGCCATTGATGCTTTCACCCGATTGATAATCATATCCTTACGAGTTATGAATAAGCGATAATTACTTGAATTTCAAGCGATATTTTAGAAGCAATCAAGCGAACTGGATTGCCGGGTCGCGCCCGGCAATGACAACAATAAACAAACCACTATGTTTTCAGGGCTGTTCAAAAGTGCTGAGATGCTAGGCGCGCAAGAATTCCGCCGCGAGGCGTATATTTCATACGTTGAGCGGCGGGATTTGCAGCGCAACAACGCAGATCAGTGCTTTTCATCAGCCCGTCAATGGGCTTCGTCCCAGTTATTGCCGGCCGCAATCTCCACCTTCAGCGGCACCTTGAGTTTAATGACTTCTTCCATTTCCTTTTTAACCAACCCCATGACTTCATCTTTTTCCTGCCTGGGCGCTTCGAGCACCAGTTCATCATGCACCTGCATGATCAGCCGGGCCGAGAGATCTTTCTTTTGCAGCAGATAGGCGATGTTGACCATAGCCACTTTGATTAAATCTGCCGCCGTGCCTTGGATGGGCGCATTGATCGCCATGCGTTCGGCAAACTGGCGCACCATCGCCACCGGACTTTTCAATTCCGGCAGGTAACGACGGCGATTCAGCAGTGTGCAGACAAAGCCACTCTGACGGGCGCCTTCTAAAATTCCATCCAGATAAGCCCGCACTTTCTTATAGCGGGCGAAATATCCGTCAATATAGATCTGCGCTGTTTTCTGGGAAACACCCAGCTCTTTGGCTAAGCCGAAAGCACTCATCCCATAGAGGATGCCGAAGTTGATTACTTTGGCCTGCCGGCGCATATCGGCATTAACCATTTGCGGAAAGACACCGAAAATATCCGATGCCGTGCGGCTATGGATATCCTCTCCGGAAGTAAAGGCGTCGAGCAAGGTCTCGTCTTCCGAAAAATGCGCCAGCACCCGCAGTTCTATTTGCGAATAGTCGGCGGAGATCAGAATACAGTCGGGCGCGGCAATAAACGCCTGCCGGATTCTTTTGCCCTCCAGCGTACGAATAGGGATATTCTGCAAATTAGGGTTGCTGCTGGAGAGCCTGCCTGTCGCCGTCACCGTTTGATTATAGGATGTATGAATCCGGCCTGTCTGCGGATTGATGAGTACCGGCAGCGCTTCAACATAAGTGGATTTGAGTTTGGCCAGGCTGCGGTAAGACAGGATTTCCCCGGGCAGTTCATGGCTTTGCGCAAGAGCAGAAAGGACGTCAACGTCTGTAGAAAAGCCTTCTTTCGTTTTCTTCCCGGAAGGAAGTTTCAGCTTTTCAAATAAGATGCTTTGCAATTGCTTGGGCGAATTGATGTTGAATTTTTCGCCGGCGAGGCGAAAAATTTTCTCTTCGGATATAGACAGCAATTGCGCAAGCTCCGTGGACATTTGCCCTAAAAGACCAGCATCAACGAGCACGCCTTTTTTTTCCATTTCCGCGAGCACTTGCAAAAGCGGCATTTCTACTTTGGAAAACAGATCGGAGGCAGCGATTTCTTTTAATTTCCCGGCAAGAACAGGCGCCAGCGCAAATACGGCAGCGGCGCGTTCTCCGGCATAAGCTGCCATTTTGTCTACAGGCACCAGCTCCAGCGGATAAGTTTTCCCTTTGCCTCCGGCCACATCGGTCGGGGAGGGAATCTGCTCATGCAAATATTCCCAGGCGATTTCGGGAAGATCGTAAGAATGGCGGGCAGGATTTAACAAGTAGGCAGCAAGCATCACATCATTTCCCGCCTGTATCTCCACACCAAAATTCTCCAGCTCCACAAGTGCAGTTTTGAGATCATGCACGTATTTCCTGATTCGAGTGCTGCCGAGGACGGGAGCCAGTGCAATAAATACTTCTTCGACCTGCAACTGTGTCCGGGTGGTTGTGTGCCCCGTTGGTACGTAAAAGGCATCCCTGCCCGTGCTTACGGCAATGCCGATCAAATCCGCAGTTGATCTTTTCCCCGAGATAAGTTCCAGTGATATTTCCGGTAAATCCTGCAATTGAGCGATAAGATGCTCCAACTCCCGGTGATCCTGAATAATCTTACAATTCTGAGCAACTTTTCCGGCACCGCGTTTGATCTCCTGCAGGAGAGATGAAAACTCAAATTCACTGAAGAGTCGAGAGAGGATTTCCTTGTCCGGCTCCCTGCGTATCGCGTCGGGCAAATCAAAATTGATTTCAATATCTCTTCTGATCAGCGCCAATTGCCGGCTCATGCGGGCCTGCTCAGCATGCCGGCGGAAGCTCTCCCGTAGTTTAACGTTTCTTAAGTTTTCCGTATTCCGAATAACTTCCTCGACTGAGCCATACTCCTCGATAAGTCGCTGAGCAGTTTTCGGGCCGATACCCGGCACACCCGGAATATTATCTGATGTATCCCCCATCAGACCGAGGATTTCCGTAACTTTATCCGGTGTCACGCCGAAGCGTTCTTTTACCGCCGCCACGTCATAAGTTTTATCCTTCATTGTATCGATCATGGTGACATTTTCATCGACAAGCTGCATCAGATCTTTGTCCCCGGAGACAAGGATGGTTTTCCAGCCGAGAGCGCCTGCCCTATCGGCCAGCGTACCAATAATATCATCAGCTTCAACACCCTGTTTTTCCAATACCGTAATGGACAGACCGCGAACCAAATCTTTGATGAAAGGAATCTGCGGGATCAGATCATCGGGCATTGGCTTGCGGGTTGCTTTGTAATCGGCAAACTCATCGTGGCGCAGGGTGGCGCCTTTAAGATCAAAAGTAACAACAATGTAATCCGGTTGGAGATCACGCAGGAGCTTCAAAAGCATATTGGTAAAGCCGTAAATGGCATTGGTAGGAAAACCCTTGGAGTTCGTAAGATGGGGGATAGCGTAATAAGCGCGATAGACATAGTTGCTGCCGTCAACAAGAGCGATAACGGGAACTTTATTTTCACTGGACATGATTTAAATTGCTCCTAATTAGTGTCAGCCTTTATTGTTTTATTGATCAGGGCATCACATTTCAAAGGAAGCATCTATTTTAAAAGTGCGCACTGCCTGCATTTCCAGAATATCTTTTACACCTGTCGTCTCTTTTAATTGCGCGAGAAACCGTGCAATTTCGTTTCTGCTTTCCGCATTCACCGTAAACCACACATTATAGTCATTGTTTCTCAGGTAATTATGCGTCACACCGGAGTAGGCATTGACAGCACCGACAAAATTGCCCAGCTTTTCTTGAGGCACCCGGGCCGCGCAAAGAGTGCTGACGCGGCCTAAATTAGCACCGTTGAAGATCGCTCCGATCCGCCGAACAATTCCTTTGGCTTTCAACTTCAGAACGCGGTTGATGACTTCTTCTTCACCAAGGCCGCATTTTTCCGCGATGACGGCAAAAGGACGCTCCGTGAGCGGAAATTCTTTTTGCAGTATATTGAGTAATTTTTTATCGATATCGTCCATATAATATTCTCTTTATTTATTGTCAGGCTGTTCAAAAGCGCTGAGATGCTAGGCGCGCATGAATAAGGCCGCGAGGCGTATAGTTTCATACGTTGAGCGGAGGGATTTGCAGCGCAACAACGCAGATCAGTGCTTTTCAACGGCCTGGTTCATACAAGCACAACGGTTCTTCTGATAAATAATCACCTGTCGCCTCGTACGCCCGCGCCCGGCAGCCGCCGCAGACTTTAATAAATTCACAGCGGCCGCACTTGCCGCCGTATTGACCGAAATCGCGCAGATTGCGAAATACCTCGGAGCGCTCCCAAATATCGGCAAAGCTCTGCTTTTGCACATTGCCGCAGTCAAGTTCCAGATAACCGCAGGGCTGGACCTGACCTAAATGAGAAATGAAACAAAATGAAATGCCGCCCAGGCAGCCTCTCGTCGATTCGTGAAAATGCCCGCCCGCTTTTTTTACCGGCCCTTCGCCTTTGGGTTTATTCTGATGCATGATGCGGAAATAATGCGGAGCGCAGGTGGCTTTGAGCTGTATTGCACAAGTCAGACTGTCCTGATAAAACCACAGCAGTGTTTTTTCATATTCTTCGGCGGTAATGGCCTGCGAAGCCAAATCCCGGCCTCGTCCGGTCGGCACGAGCAGAAAAATATGATGCGCCGCCGCACCCGATTTTAAGACCAGATCGTGGATATCTTTTATCTGATGAAGATTGGCGGTGGTAATCGTCGTATTGATTTGAAACTCCATCCCGACAGACTTCATTACGTCGACGCCACGCAGTGCGCCGTCAAACGCGCCGGGCTCGCCACGAAAAGCATCATGACTTTGCGCGTCTTTACCGTCAATACTGATGCTGACGCGTTGGATGCCGCTTTCCATCATCTTTTTCGCCGTTGATACATCCACAAGCGTACCGTTGGTCGCCATAACCATACGCAACCCTTTTCGAGTTCCGTAGGCGGCAATTTCAAAAATATCCGGCCGCAGCAGAGGCTCACCGCCGGTCAGGATAATGACCGGTTTGGACACACTTGCTATATCGTCAATCAGACGAAGGCATTTTCCGGTGGACAATTCTCCCGGATAAGGCCCGCAACTGGCTGCAGCGCGGCAGTGCAGGCAATTCAGATTGCAACTGCGCGTTACTTCCCAGGCGATCATCCGTACGTTGTTGCCGGAAATTGTTGGAACATGTCTGGATTTCATAATTCACTGCCTTTACATTTCGTCATTCTGGCGAAGAGACTGTGTCATAATAGCAAAAGCGCTATCACTAGTGTCATGCCGATGAAAATCGGCATCCAGAACTCACTGATAATACTGGATTCCGGGTCGCGCTTCGCTTGCCCGGAATGACAGACTATATTTTTTATCGATCTATAGTTTTCTTTATGTGTTCAGCACCTTCGCCGCCTGCATTGCCCAGTACGTAATAATAATATCCGCACCGGCGCGTTTGATTGCCGTCAGCGACTCCAGCATGGCTTTTTCTTCATCCAGCCAGCCCATTTGCGCCGCAGCTTTGATCATCGAATATTCACCGCTGACATTATAGGCCGCCAGGGGCAAATCAAATTCCTGCTTGGCCCGACAGATAATGTCCAGATAAGCGAGCGCCGGTTTCACCATGATAATATCCGCTCCTTCGGCAACATCGAGCGTGATTTCCCGAATAGCTTCATCACCATTGGCCGGGTCCATCTGGTAATCTTTCCGGTCTCCAAACTGAGGTGCGCTCTGTGCCGCTTCGCGGAAAGGCCCGTAGAAACAGGAAGCATATTTAGCCGCATAAGCCATAATGGGAATACTCTCAAAATTGTGTTCATCAAGACATTCGCGGATTGCCAGCACCTGCCCATCCATCATGGCCGACGGCGCAACCATATCGGCACCGGCCCGCGCATGAGAAACAGCTGTTTCGGCGAGCACTTCCAGTGTCAGGTCATTGTCCACTGCATCTTTTTCGATCATGCCGCAATGGCCATGACTGGTATATTCACAAAGACAGACGTCAGTTATAACTAAAATGTCCGGTACCTCATTTTTTATGCGCCGGATGGCCTGCTGAGTGATGCCGTCTTTAGCGAAGGCACCGGTGGCCTGATCATCCTTACGTGACGGAATGCCAAAGAGCAAAATGCCCGGTATGCCCAGCTCGCGCGCCTTTTTAACTTCCCCGACTATGTTGTCTATGGACATCTGAAAAATGCCCGGCATCGACTGGATCGGTTTTTTAACATTTTTACCGGAAACAACAAAAAGCGGATAAATCAACTCATTGACACTCAACCGCGTTTCACGAATCAAACGACGGAAATTCTCATTTTTTCTCAATCTGCGGGGACGGTATTCCGGAAACTGCATTTTCTAATCCTCCCTTTTACTTATTTCTTCATCAGTCAAATAACAGGCGGGATCCGGTCCCCAGACATCGCCCGCCGATTCAGCTCTGGCGCGAAAGTTGCCGCCGCATACACTGAGCCAGCAGCAAGTGGCGCAGCGGCCATGAACGTGCCTTTTCTTATCTTTCAATTTAACCAACAATTCATTTTTTTCATCCAGCCAGATTTCGCTAAACGGTTTGACCCTTACATTGCCCAGCGGCTGGTTGCGCCAGAACTGGTCGGGATAGACTTCGCCATCCCAGCTGACACAACCGATGCCGTGGCCGGAACTGTTCCCTTCGTTCATTTCCAGAAGTTCGAGTACTTCTTTAGCCCGCCCGGGATTTTCCTGCCTCATTTTCAGATACAGATAAGGCCCGTCGGCATGATTATCCACGGTAAGGATTTCCGGGGACAGGCCGTCGTCGAACATCCGCTTGGTTTTAGCCGCAATCAGGTCGATCAGCCTGCGTGTTTCTTCATGGGTTAAATCTTCTTCGCGCAATTTTGAGGCGCGACCGGTGTATACCAAATGATAAAAACACATTCTTTCAATTTTTTCTTTGCGAAGAAGATCAAACATGTCCGGCACATCGTTCAGATTGTACTTATTGACGGTAAAGCGGATACCTACCTTCACACCGGCTTCGCGGCAATTGCGCAGTCCGTCGATGGCCGCGGCAAATGCACCTTTTTTGCCCCGGAAACGGTCGTGCGTTTTTTCCAGTCCGTCGAGACTCACGCCGACATAGGAAAGGCCGATTTTCCGGAGTCTGGCCGCGATCTCGCCGGTTATGAGCGTACCGTTGGTGGAAATAACCGCGCGCATGCCCTTGTCCGTCGCATACTGCGCCAGTTCAAACAGATCCTGCCGCAGCAATGGTTCGCCGCCGGAAAATAAAATTACCGGAGCGCCGAACTGCGCCAGATCAGCTATAAGTTTTTTGCCCTCTTCGGTCGTCAACTCGCCGGGATAATTGATATCGGCGGAATTGGAATAGCAGTGAAGGCACTTCAGATTGCAACGGCGCGTCATGTTCCAGTCAACCACCGGTTTTTTATCCACTGAAAATTGCAGCAGATGAGAGGGCAGTTTTCCGGATTGCCGACCATAACGCAACACATCAGATGGTTCCACAGCCCCGCAATATAATTTGGAAATACCGATCATTTTTTTTCCTCACACATCCGCGACGCTTTTTCCTGCACATTATTAATCAGAGACTGCACCAGTCCCTCCATTGTGTATTCTTCCCGAGAAATATCCACTGGGAATCCCGCCTTTTTTGCGGTGGCCGCCGTCACCGGGCCAATGCAGGCAATCTGGAGGGAAGAAGGCAGCACATACTCCGCCCCCATAATTTCCACAAAGTTGGTCACGGTGGATGAACTGGTAAAGGTGATAATATCCACTTCACCCGCGTCGATCAATTTCATCAGTTCTTCTTTTTTTCTCCCGGAGTTAATCGTCTGATACGTTGCGGCTACATCGACTGCAGCGCCCTGCTTTTTGAGACCTTCCGGCAGAATGTCGCGGGCCACAGCCGCACGCGGGAGCAGAATTTTCTTTCCGGACAAATCCAGCGAAGAAAATGAATTCAGAATACCTTCGGCGATAAACTCCCGGGGCACCAGATCGACTTTAATGCCTCTGTCTTGAATCTGCCGAGCCGTGGCCGGGCCAATGCAGCAGATTTTTATTCCTTTGAGATCGCGAACGTCCCTGCCCCTTTGGCGCAAACGTTCAAAAAAGAAATGGACGCCGTTGGCACTCGTAAAAATCAGCCAGTGGTATGATTCCAGTTGATCAAGTGCGCTATCGAGTTCGCTCCAATCTTTCGGCGGCACTATGCTGATCGTCGGAAAGGAAATGGGAGAAGCACCTTGTGCCGCAAGCAGCAGCGCCAGGTCATCTGCCTGTCGTTCGGGACGGGTAATGACAACTCCCCTGCCAAACAGCGGTTTTGTATCATACCAGCACAGTGTTTCTCTTAATTCAACAACCTTCCCGACAACAAGGATTGCCGGAGGCTGGAAATTATTGGCTTGCACCTGCTCAACAATCGTGGCCAGCGTGCCGATGATGACTTCCTGACGAGGCGTCGTGCCCCGGCGAATCACCGCCGCCGGAGTTTCCGACGATTTGCCGTGTGATATCAATGCTGCGGTAATTTGCCCGATGTTCTTCACGCCCATCAGAAATACCAGAGTGCCAATACCGACCAGAGCCTGCCAATCAATGTCGCTTTTGTCCTTGGTCGGATCTTCATGGCCCGTAATAAAGGCCACTGTGGACGTGAGACCCCGATGCGTCAGCGGAATCCCGGCATAAGCCGGAACGGCGATGGCCGAAGTCACGCCGGGAATTATTTCAAACGGCACATCATTGAGAGCTAATATTTCCGCCTCTTCACCACCCCGCCCGAAAACAAAGGGATCGCCGCCTTTGAGACGGGCTACAGTGTTGCCGTCCAGAGCCTCTTGGAAAAGCAGAGCGTTGATCTTATCCTGGGACAGCGTGTGATCGCCGCCTTTTTTGCCGGCGTATATGAAACGGGCGTGAGCCGGCGCGTATTTCAGCAATTCTTCATTGACCAGATTATCGTAGATAACCACATCGGCCAGACGCAAACAATCAATTGCCTTGAGCGTAATTAAGCCCGCATCACCCGGCCCCGCACCGATTATATAAACTTTACCTTTTTTAGCTCTTTGATTCATATTTTTCAGCACACCAGACTCAATAATTTTTTCCCGCCTTTTTCCATAATCATGGCGGCCAGCCTTGTACCCAGGCCTTCCGCATCGTCAAGAGCGCCCCATACTTTATCCCTTATCACACTTATTCCATTTGGCGCAGCCACCAGGCCTTCAAGAGTCAACCGTTGCCCTTCGCTCAGTCCGTAAGCTGCAATCGGCAGACGGCAGCCACCACCCAGTGCCCGCAGGTAAGAACGTTCAGCGGTAATTTCCACAGCGGTCGGCGCATGGTTGAGTTTGGTTAAAACCCGGGCCAAACCGGAATCCGTTTTTCGTATCTGCAAACCGAGCGCACCCTGACCGACTGCCGGCAGCATCAATTCGACGGGCAGATACTGCGCTATCTTTTGAACATATCCCAACCGCTTCATACCCGCCGCTGCCAGGATGATGCCGGTGAGATTTTCCGTTTCAATCTTTTTCAAGCGCGTATCGATATTGCCGCGCAGAGGCACGATAGTAACATCGGGAAGCATTGCCTGAATCTGAGCGCCGCGACGCAGCGACCCCGTGCCGATTTTTGCACCCCGGGGCATAAATTCGATTTTAACGTTGCCGCGTGATACCAGAATGTCGCGCACATCTTCCCGCGGCAGGATAGCCGCGAATGTCAGTCCTTCCGGCGTTTCACCGGGCACATCCTTCATGCTGTGCACGGCAAGATCAATGCTCCCCGCAAGCAGTGCATCTTCAATTTCTTTGACAAAAACACCCTGGCCGCCAATTTTGAGCAGGGAGACATCCTGCATGATGTCCCCACTGGTTTTGATCACGCAAATCTCCGCTGTTATTTCCGGGGCAACTTTTTTTAAACTCTCCACGACGGCGTCAGCCTGTGCCAGAGCCAGTTTGCTGCCGCGTGTTCCGATTCTTATATTCATAAAGCTCCGATCTCATTAAAATGTATCCGTTTAACTTGTAGAGAGGCTGCAGGCAATGACTCTCCGGATTTTATCCTTAATCGTCCAGTCGAAAGAGATGCCGGGCGGCGGCGACAATATCCTGAGAGCTGAACTCGGCGCTTTCTTCCTTCATTACAGTCACCGGCGCGTGGAGGATCTTGTTGACGATGCCATTCACCAGAGCATCCACTTTTTCGCGGTCGCCGTTTTCGAACTTCGCCATCCAGCTTTGCGCTTTTGCCATCTCCATCCGCACAATGTCTTCGGCCTTGCCTCGCAGTGATACTATAGTGGGCACAGCCTCCAGTTCCCGAAGCCAGTGACTGTAATGCGTCACCTCTTCGGCAACTATCTGCTCGGCCTTGAGCGCCTCGCGACGGCGGTTTTTCATGTTTTCATCGACAATGTCCTGCAAATTGTCGATATTGTACAGATAGACATTCTCAATGCCGTCGACCGCGGGATCAATATCGCGCGGCACGGCGATATCGATTAAAAACAGCAGGCGGTTTTTGCGCTTGTGCAAACACTGACGAATCATCTCTTCCGTCACAATAGGCGCCGGAGAACCAGTGGAGCTGATGACAATATCGGCATCACCAATCGCTGTGTCCAGAGCGTCAAGTCCGATTGCCTTACCGTGAAACTTCTCCGCAAGCACTGCGGCTTGAGACAGCGACCGGTTGGCGACGGTAATTTCATCAGCACCGTTGCCGATCAGATGCTGGCCGGTCAACTCCGCCATTTCTCCCGCACCGATCAATAATACTTTTTTACCGGAAAGTGAACCGAATATTTTCTTAGCCAGCTCCACTGCGGTAAAGCTTACCGAAACCGGATTGGCGGCAATACCTGTTTCCGTCCGCACTCGCTTGGCGGTGCGGAACGCGCGGTGCATGAGACGGTTGAGCGCAACGCCGGTTGCATTTTGCGCCAGCGCCTGGCGATAGGCATCCTTTACCTGACCCAGAATCTGCGCCTCGCCCAAGACCTGCGAATCGAGGCTGGAGGTAACCCGGAATAAATGCCGTATCGCTTCTTCATCCTGATATCCATACAGGCAGGCCGCCGCTTCTTCATTTGTCAGGCTGCCTTGTCCGGCCAGAAAATATTTGAGCGCTTTTAACGCCTGCGGGACGTCCTCAACAGCGGCAACCAGCTCCACGCGGTTACAGGTGGAAAGGTACAGGATTTCCAGCACACCACCGATCGCCTGCAGATCGCCAAGCAGGCCTACCTGTTCCTGACATCCGGCAAAGAGTCTTTCGCGCACGCTAAGCGGTGCTGTTTTATGGTTTAATCCGACTAATACAATCATATTTCAAATAAAGTTATGCACAGTTGAAAAACAAAATCTGATCACCACGGCCGACAATATAAACAAGGCAAACACCACGCAGGATAATAACGCCATCCGCGACCCTTTCCAGCCAATAGCCAGACGCTGATGCAACAGAACGCCGTACACAATCCAGACAGCCAGAGACCAGATTACTTTGGGATCGGCGGGCCATAAACTGCCCCAGACCAAAGCGGCGTAAACAGCACCCGCAATCATCCCCAGCGTCAGCAGCGGAAATCCCCACAACAAGCCCAGATGGTTAATCCGGTCCAGGTCGCCAAGCGACGGCAGTAACCGGCCCAGCGAGCCTGGTTTTTTATGTTTGATCAGATTGTTCTGGATCATGAACATGGCCCCGGCCGCGGAGGCCAGAACAAAAAGCGCTTCGCCGGCAATCGCCAGGACCAGGTGAAACGTCGTGAGCCATCCCTGCCACTCGGGCGGCACAAGATTTTTATCCGATCCCTGTCCTACTGCAGCAATCAAAAACAATAAGATAAACGGCGAGATGAAAGCGCCCAGCAATCTTGTTTTGGTTTGCAGTTGCAGCCCCAGATAGATGCCGCTGATTGTCCAGGCATAAATCGACAGAAAATGACGTGAGCCGAAATTGTCCCAACCGGAAGAATGAATGGCGGCACCAAGCAGGTTCAGGGTCAGAAAAAGAAACCCGATCGCCAGAATCCAGGTAGATACTTTGGCCAGCTCGATTTTTTTTATGAGCAGAGACAGCAGAAAACCCGCAGTGGCAAGTGTACAAACAAGCAGAGACAGTGCCAACATTGTCATTTCCAGATTAATCAATGTGCACCTCCTCACCGGTGACGTCGCGAATGATTTTTTTCACCCCGTTTACATCATTTTTCCGGATCGCATCGAGCAATCCCGCCGACAGAAGATTTTCAAACCAGACTGTGCCAATACCGGTATTTTTCTCCATTTTCCCCCGCAATTGACCCAAAATTTTGAGTAAGCCCGCATATTCCTCGCCGTAGGCGGCTTCCAACTCTTCGCGCAAACGACGGGCCAATGCCGGAGAGTTGCCACCGGTGCTGATGGCAAAGGTCAGTTCCCCTCTTTCCACAATAGATGGCAGAATAAAATCGCATTTCTGCGGATCGTCAACTATGTTTACCGGAATTCCCAGGCTTCGGGCATCGGACGAAATCGCCGCATTGGTTTTTTCCTCATCCGTCGCCCCGATAATTAAAACTGCACCGGCAATGTATTGAAAATTGTACTCGGCAGCAATATGTTCTATAGCCCTTTCAGCTTTCAGGATAATTAGTTCCGTTGTGAGCTCCGGGCTCACGACAACGACTTGAGCCCCGCAGTCGAGCAGCCTCCGGACTTTTCTTGCGGCTACTTCACCGCCGCCCACCACCACGCATTTTTTACCCAAAATGTTTAAAAAGACGGGATAATATTTCAATATTTTCCTTCCAGCTGCATCATAAGTTTTGCTGACCTAACCTGATTGAAGAAGCTATCACGAGGGGAGATAAATTTCAAGCTACTGGATTGAATCAACCACCTCACGGCAATCTGTCGCGGTCTGAAATGAACGTCATTATATCGCGAGCGAGCTTACGAGAATTAACGCTCATCCCGCGTGAGCGGGATTAAAAAAACACATCTCCGCCTATGTTCACAATGAGGGCGTGCAGATTAAGCATCATGTAAAATGATCATCCGTTGAGATAACTGTGGAGTCCGGGCAGATAATTCACACCGAGATAAGTGAAAAGAACCGAGGCAAAGCCGATGATGGTCATCAGGGCCATCCTCTGCCCCCGCCATCCCCGGACAAACCGGGCATGAAGCATGATTGCATAAATGAGCCAGGTGATCAGAGACCAGGTTTCTTTCGGATCCCAGCTCCAATAAGAACCCCAGGCATAGTGCGCCCATATGGATCCCGTCATGATGCCCAGGGTGAGAAGGACGAATCCCAGGGCAGTGCTCTGATAGATCAGTCTATCCAGATTATCGAAGGAAGGCAGGTGTTTCGTCCAGCCCCCGGTTGCTTCCTCCGTAGCTGACGTTTTGTCGCCGCCTATTTTTTTTACGAAGAAGATGAGGCCGCAACCAAAGGCAATGGTGAAACCGGCATAGCCGAGAAAGCACGAGACGACATGAGTCGTCAGCCAGTTGCTCTGTAACGCGGGAATGAGGGGTTGGATCTGGGCGTTCATCCCCGGGGCTATGGATGCATAGGCCATAGCCAGAAAAGCAACGGGCATGACGAATGTACCGATTGTCTTTTGCGCGTTACGCCATTCCAGCAGCAGATAAAGAAAAACAATGGCCCAGGCGAAAAAGACCATAGATTCATAAAGATTAGACAAGGGAACATGCCCGATTCCCAGATCGTAGGAAGCCTTCCACCGCAGGAGCAATGCCGCCGTTTGCACAGCAAGTCCTATCCAGGCGGCAATGGTCGCCAAACGACCCCAGATATCCTTGCCGACAATGGTTCTGAAAAGATAAAAGACAAAAGAGGCGAAGTAGATAAACGTCGCCCAACCGAAAAGGATCGAATATTTCATATTTATTTTATTTCCTTACGAATATTGAAGAGCAGGAGATCGATTTCCCGTTCTGTCGCCCATTGTTTTCCGTTGCTTTTGCCGGCAATGCGGATACGGGTTTTTCCTTTAACTTGATCAAGGATAATCCAGAAACGACGGTTAGACAGCCAGAATACAATAAGCAAACCGGCCAAGAGGAGAAAGCCACCGGTAATGACGATCGGCAGGCCCGGATCGCTGACTACTTGAATGCCCGTGCGGTACTTCTCCTCCATCCCGTTCAAATTAAATACATAGGGCTCAAAAATACCGGGGTTGAAAAGAGGCATTTGCTCCAGGAGCTGAGGATTCATTTTTTTTATTTCTTCCAGCTTTTCAAACACCCAGAATTGAACGTTTCCCCGGGGTGAAGCGATGCTTAACTTCACAGCAGGCCCCATTCCCATCATATCCTCCTCAACACGCAGAACCATCGCTGTATCTTTGCTTTGGGCGAGTTCAAAAACCGCCCCCGGAGACACAGCAATATTCTTTTCCTTCACGCCGTTTCTCGTATAGGAAAGAAGCGCCCTGCTCTGAGAAGATAATCCGTAACTGGCCTGATAGAAACGGATCTTTTCAAACGACATAGGGTGATTAACCAAAATGGCGCCCTGTTTTGCGATGCGTCCATCTTGGATAAAGGAGAGATCCGAACGATAAGTTTTCGGCGCACCATTTTCATAAAATTCCACCAGAAAGCGATCACAACGAACTGCAAAACCGAGGGGTTTGCTTCCTTTCCCTCCTCTTAATTCAACAGTCTGCGCGGATTGTCCTTCATCAAGATTGAGATAACCTTCGAAACCGAAGAAGGAACCCACAAGCGCCCCCAGAATAATGACCAGGATGCTCAGATGTACCAGGTAGACGCCTAAATAGGAAAAACGGTGCCGCTCACCGAAGAAATACGCTGTGCCGGCCTTTTCCTCAGTGCGGATTTTCCCGAACCGCTTCTTCAGGAAGGCTTCCAGTTTGAGTCTAGCATCGCTTTGGGAAATATCCGCCAGGATAATCCGATCCGGCTCCATCTTTTCCAAAAGTCCCTGCGGTAACGGGAATGCAGGAGCGTTGATGAGCTTGCGGGTCACAGCGATACGGTTGAAAGAACACACGAGGATATTTAATGATAAAAGGCCCATCAACACCCGGAATAGATAGGAATGAAAAATATCAAAGACCTGAAGCCATACAAGTAGATCCGCAACTTGCGGCGTCAACCGACTCATGAATTCATGGGCACTTTCCTGCTGGGGGATAAAGGTTCCGGCAACAGACATGAGGGCGATAAGAATCAGCAGGGCGATAGTCAGCCTGACGGAGGAAAAAAAGGATCGAAACGAATATTTCTGTGATGACATTGAAGTCCTTAACAATTGAGCTATTTTCTTTTTACCGGGTTGAATATAAGAAACTCTGCCCGGCAAGTCAAGAAATTTGGCAAAGCATTTAATTTTCTATCATTAATAGTTCCGGTTGCTGATTTGGTCAACGCTCAATATTTGATTGACACGGCAAAGATCATTTCCTATGCTCTACACACGAAAGAGGAAGTTCTAATCAATTTATGATTGGTCAATTATTGAATCTTGCCAGGATATGCAAGATCAAGCCTTCGATATCCGTACCGATTCGAATACAGAACACAGGAATACTTCAATGATTGCATTGACCCCAGTGTCATCAAATAAAAACTTTTTATTATTGGAGGTAAAACATGAGCGAAATTAAGGTAGAGAAGAAAAACCACATCACCACAGTTACAATCAATCGCGCTGAAGTCATGAACTGTTTAAGTCCGGTTACAAGCAAGGAAATGTCCCTCGCAATCGATGACTTCGACCGGGATTCGGACGCCTGGGTCTGTATCATCACCGGAGCCGGTGAGAAGGCCTTCTGTGCAGGGAACGATCTTAAATATCAGGCCCAACATGGCGGTGAGGCAGTGGCCAAAGGGTATGCGGCCGTGAAAGGCCTGTTTGGAGGCCTCACCAACCGTTATGACTGTTTCAAGCCTTTTATAGCAGCAGTCAACGGACTGGCCCTGGGCGGCGGCTTAGAGCTTGCTTTGGCCTGCGACATCATTATTGCATCCGATAAAGCCACCTTCGGCCTGCCCGAACCGAGAGTCGGCCTCATGGCTGGCGCCGGCGGCGTTCATCGTCTCCCCCGCCAGATTCCCTACCATCTGGCAATGGGTATGATCCTGACCTCCAAGCGCCTTACAACCCAGGAAGCTCTCCAGTACGGATTGGTGAACGAAGTAGTTTCTCCTGCAGAGTTGATGCCCACAGCCGAGAAATGGGCCGGTGAAATTCTGAAAGCATCGCCACTTGCTCTTCGGGCAAGCAAAGAGGCAGCGGTCTGCGGCCTGCGCATGCCTCTTTTGGAAGATGCTATTGCGCATACATTCCCGGGCGGGCATGCTATGGTGAACTCCGAGGATTACATTGAAGGTCCAAGAGCATTCGCTGAAAAACGCGCACCACAGTGGAAGGGACGATAGCAACATAGTTGATTACAGTCATGAATGAGTAAGCATGAACAAAGGGTAATATCCTGAATGATTCCTGGCGGATTATTCAGGATTTACCCTTCAGATAAAATGAATGTCAGATCAAAAGACAGCTTCTGCCTTTTCGAATACCGCTAATCTTTTGCCGGATTTTCAGATATTCCGACTTCAGAACAGGAATATAACCATTCCGATACCTTCGCCAACCACCGGTTAAGCAGTCGATTCTTGTGTCGCTTGGAAAGCCGCTGATGGACGATGCTTTTCCCATATTAAATAGACTATTGATCCAGAGTCTGGAACATACGGACTCATTCCCAATGATCTTTATCTAAGCGTTTCTTCGGTGGATTATTTGGAAATTACTTAAGGCTGTTTATTTATCTCTACGTCAACCTCTTTAAAAACCTTTTTTCTGAGTGCGTTCTAAGCTGTAATAAGGATATTATTTGCCTATTCTAACCCCTCCGTTATCCTGATTATAAATCGGAATACTGCTAAACACTACAAATAACAGTTGCTTTATTAGAATATATATTCTAATAAAATATCAGCTATGGGAAGAACTGCTTACTATACCAGTGAACAATTTGTGGATGCGGCCTTGAAGATCGCCGCCTTACAGGGGCCTGCGGCGGTAACCATAGCCGCTGTTGCCGGAGAGGTAGGAGCGCCGGTCGGATCGGTCTACCACCGATATCTGTCCAGGAATACACTGCTTGCCGAAGTATGGCTCCGGGTCATTTCCTCTTTCCAGGAAGCCTTTCTCCAGACATTGGATAATGGTGATGGACTTGCAGCTGCCCTGCACACACCGCGCTGGGTAAGGCTGCATCCCGCCGAGGCTCGCCTTCTTCTTCTTTACCGGCGAGAAGAATTAGCAGATGGAAGTTGGGCGGATGACCTCAAAGAAAAGGCGCGTCGAATCACACGCGATCTGGACTGTGCGGTTCGCAATTATGTCGTACGCATGTCCGGCAAGTACGATCAAGAGTCTGCAGATCGCGCCGTATTTGCGATCATCGACGTGCCTTATGCCGCCGTGATCCGCTATATCAGACTGGGCAGGAAACCGCCGAAAAAAGTCGATGATTATATCCGGCAAACTTATTCAACCATTATGAGGAAGGAAAAATGAAAATCCACAGTCGACATGAGAGGAGCTTTAAAGCAAAAACCGATTCCGTAGGAAACATTCTTGATACTTTATCCGGACCGGAAGACCGGCTCTGGCCTCGGGATAACTGGCCGCCCATGCTTCTGGACAAAAGCCTCACCCCGGGATCGAAAGGCGGTCACGGGGTAGTCCGATATGAAGTCGAAGAATATTTGCGCGGCTCTAAAGCAGTCTTTCGCTTTGACGGCACAGGACTGACGGGAGATTTTAACGGACTCCATTATTTCGAAATTGCACCTCTTACCGGCCGGGTAATTCTGCGACATATAATCGATGCCGAAGGAGATTTCAGGACATGGCTAAAATGGAAAGTTGTGATCGAACCGCTGCACGACGCCTTGCTGGAGGATGCCCTGGATCGCGCCGAACTGGCATTAAACGGCCGCGTGGCAAGGCCCGCGGTCTGGAGCGCCCGCGTAAAAATTCTCCGAAACTTGCTGGCAAAGAAACGCCGGCGCTGAGACCTGGCCGCCAAACATTTGAGAAAAAAGTAAAGCACGTAATACTTTCCTGGAATACCTCGCTTATGGCCCACTATACTGCCCCGGAGATATTCTCCGACAATGATTAAAAAAACCCCGGATATCATTTTAGAAGAAGCTGTCCTGGGTCCCGCAAATATAAATTTTAAATTTACCGGGACATTTATGCGCTGACGTAATCAGATGGCATTAACATTGCGGGAAAAATCACAAGGGATAAGCTTTGTTGACAAAGAATGGCGTATTTGTTAATGCATATGCAACTGATTCGTCAGTTCTTTCATTTAAAAATCAGACATTCAAGAAAGTGAGGTTTAATGATGAAGAAGATATTATTAGTGACGGCAATAATGACGGCGGTTTTGTTATCGACAACGGTTCTTTGGGCGCAGTCGCCTGTAGGCAAGTGGAAGACGATTAGCGATAAGACCGGCAAAGCAGAAACTATCGTTACCATTTATGAGCAAAATGGAATGATCTACGGCAAATTCATCGAAATGATAGATCCCGCGAAAAAAAATGATGTCTGTGATAAATGCAAGGGAGAAGAAAAGGGAAAACCAATTGTCGGCATGATTTTCATTAAGGACTTGAAACTAGACGGCAATCAGTACACCGGCGGAACCATTCTGGATCCAGCCTCAGGTAAGGTTTACAAAGGTAAAATAAAAATTATTGACGGCGGCAAAAAACTGAAAGTATCGGGTTGCATCGCTTTTATCTGCGTAGGTCAGGAATGGGTAAAAGCGGATTAATTTCTTGTGCTGCTCCAATCCAGACATGGTTTAAATAAAAAGAAAATAATAATTTAAGCATGTCAGATATTTTAAACCGTGGAAGACGCAAAATGCTGACTGGTCGCATGATAAATCATAGTACCATTTCCGATAGAGGGGACTTCCTTCCCCTCTATCTCTTTTCATCATGCACACCTCTTTTTCACGTTCACCGATTTATAGAGTACCACCTGGAATCAGCTGAGCATTTAAGGGATGATATAATAATCCGGCATTAACACATTGTGAAAATATAATTGACATACAAACGGAAATTCCTTATATTTCGGCCAGGATAAAGTCAGGTCATTATCAACAAGATGGCCCGGCTACTAGTTGAACTTCTCTGATGGCGCAGATACAATCCAAAAGGGCGGTGATCATAAAAAAGGGATAAGTCAAAAAAGAGGCAAATCGCCTCGTCCTCAATATTCATGTTCCACTAAATTTACTTTAACAGGAGGGAAAAAATGAAGAAAATGTTTTGGGTAGTGTTGTTGGCAGCTTTGTTTACCGCTTCCTTTGCCATGGCGGCCGGGCTGAAAGTTGGAGACAAGGCGCCGGACTTTAAGCTCAAAGATGCCCTGGCCGACAAGGAGTACACGCTTGCCTCTCCGGAATTAGCAGGTAAAGTTCTTTACGTCGTTTATGCAAGCACGAGTTCGGCGGATGATAATGATCATGTCTCTGATGCCCTGAAAGCCAATAAGGATCTTGAACGTTTGAAGAATGAAAAGAAGTACGAAGGATTAGGAATCGGCAACCAGAAAGACAGTGGAGTCCCCAATTTTGTTATCAAGCAAGTCGCCAAGAGTAAGCAAAAGAAAACCGGCGCCGTTGTCCTGCTGGACGCTGATTTTACGATTGGTAATACATGGGGAGTGCCGCATAAGATCGCCACATCGCTCATCCTCGACAAGGATCGCAAAGTTCTTTATATTTATTCCGGCAAAACACCGGCAGAAAATATTCCCAAGATCATTGCGCTGATTAAAGAGGCAGCAGCAAAGTAAAATTCACTAAATCATGGATAAATAAATTTCCCCCTCGATTTCCTATTCGGGTTTTCGAGGGGGAAATGAAAACAAAGTGCCGGGGGTATGCAGACATTATTGTCTTTGTGACGGACTCTCCGCGGGCAAAGTCTGGTCGGCAATGTTTTATTTGCAGCTATCAGCAGTCCGGTTGCCACGTCTACTATTGACAACCAATATAATTATTCATCGTCTTCCACAGTGAGAAAGCATTACCTTACAAATTGATATTGATTAATTCGGTTTTTCAGTGGTGGATTTTTATCAACCGCCGATAGCGTTGACAGAACGGCGAATTTATGATCTATTCGCAAAAAATCATACATAAGGGGCAGGTGATATGAAAAAAATTTATTATGTACTGTTGGTTCTATTTGTTTCATTTTACATGACAAGCGCTTATGCATTAAATCTGGGGGGCAAGGAACTGGTTAAAAACGGAACCGGGGCAAGAAGTATGACCTTGATCGGATCAGTCTATTTTGCCACGTTGTCGGTACCTCAGGAACTTAAGGGTAAGAGTGGCAAAGAAATCCTGGACGCCGATCAGCCCATGATCATGGAGCTGAAAACAGACAGCACATTGTTTTCGAAGGATAGATTAGTGAAAGCTTTCAAGGATGGTTTCGAGAAAGCGGCAGCAACAGGGTATCCGACGGATAAAGTTAATGCTTTGCTGGATTTATTCAATGGCGTTGAAGTGAAAAAGGGTGAGATTATATCATTTAACTACGTGCCCGGAAATGGCCTCTCCGTGAATCATGGATCAAAGGTACTGGGGACAATACAGGGACTTCCCTTTAAAAAGGCGCTGTTCGCTATCTGGATTGGTCAAAAACCCGTTCAGGACAGCCTGAGGGATAAATTACTGGGTAAATAATAAATTGTTTTTAAAGCTGTTTTTTATTCAGAATGCGCAGGATAGAACATCCTGCGCATTTCCTGTGTTCGGCCATCGGCAAATCGACCGGTTAATCATTTATCCAAGGCATCTCCGAGAGATCTTTCCCGTTCGTATCCGCAAGAGTGTCTAAATATCAGATAAATAGTTGCATAAATTATCTTTCGCTATTGAGAAGTTTGTCCCGTTGGGGGAAAAATGATTCCCGGGAGGAAGGAATATGAATGATTTTATTAACCGGTTCAAGGATCAGGTCCGGTCTAATTTTGATGCCAGTCGGCAGGAGTATCTGTTCCTGGAGTTGAAGCATGATTTTTACGGCAAGCTTACGGATAAGCTGGTGAACTTTATTGGTGAAACAGGCGTGGTTCCGCCCGGCTGGGACCGACAGGGCATGAAAATTCTGGATGTGGGATGCGGCATTGGTAATTCCACGAAAAGACTGAGTGAGAGATTTGCCGGAGCCGGGCTTTCCGGAATTGATCTGTCTCCGAAAATGCTGGAGGCAGCAACAGAGCAGCTTCCAGGAATCAACTTTGTGTGTGGGGACGGAGAAAATTTATCGGATTATTTTCCGCAGGACAGTTTTGATCTGGTAGTTTATTCCGCTTCCTTGTTCATTCTGCCCCAACAGGAACAATCACTGCAACAGGCGCGCGGGCTTTTAAAGGAAGGGGGCGTGGTAGCGGCCAGTGTCCTCCGGGGAATGCGGGAGAGAAGCGGGGCTCAGATCAATTCTCTGTCGGATATGCCGGGTATCGTAAAAAATGAAAGACTTTTACCCTGCCTTCAGGAGATGTTTTCCAAAGTTTATAGCTCTCCGCTCTTAATACCCATCCACCGGGAAGTTCTAAAGGATATCTATTCAATTCCGGCACTTTTGGCGGGACTATTTCCTAAACTCCCGCCTCAGCAGAGGCTGATAAAAGTAAATGAATTAATTAATGAGGTGAGCGAACGCAATCTGGAACTTTTGCAGGATTGGGTATTGATAGCCGCGAGGAAGTAAGGTTATACCAATTCGGCGGCCAAGACTATACAGTCTGCTTGAAATATTACTTAAAAGAAGCTATATTTCAGCAACGAACAAAACACCGGAAGCAGATCAAAACTTAACCCATCGAGATCACAGGTTTATTTATGACAGAAAAAGAACCGGAGAAGTGGCTGAAAATCGAAATAACGGCCAGCGCGGAATTAATGGACGCACTGGGGAATTTTCTCACGGAAACGGGAGCTCAGGGAGTTTTCCAGGAAACCCTGGAACCTCAGTCTCCGGAAGATTTTCCGGAATCGCCGACCGGTGAAACGATCAAGGCTTATTTTCCACAGGATGTACGCAGTGAGAAGCGCATCGCCGCCATACAAAAATACCTGAAGAGTTTAAGTGAAATTTTCTCCGATCTACCGGCGCCTGCTTTAAAAACAGAAATTATCAGCGACCCGGATTGGGGGGAACAGTGGAAAAAATATTTTAAACCCATCCGCGTCAGCAACAATATCATCGTCAAACCCACCTGGGAAAGATATGCTCCGTCCAGCCGCGATATAGTCATTGAAATTGACCCGGGCATGGCTTTCGGCACCGGCCAGCATGCATCCACCAGAATGTGTATTGAAGCACTCGAGGATGTCATTATGCAAGATCGCTCCGTGCAAAACTGGAAAGTGCTCGATGTCGGTTGCGGCACCGGAATCCTGGGTATTACGGCCGCCAAACTTGGTGCCGGTGATGTCATCTGTCTGGATATAGATAAAAAGGCAACGGAAATTGCCGCGGAAAACGCCGCCATTAATCTGGTTTCCGACCGGCTGCATATTGTCAGTAAAGATGCAATAACAATCAATGAACCACGGAATTTAATCATCGCCAACTTAACATCCAAACTGCTGCTGAAACTGCGGCAGCACTTAACACTATTACTTGAGCCGGAAGGCTATATGATCATTTCCGGCATCATCGAACAGGACAGCAAAGAGATCGAAGAGAATTTTCTTGTCGCACCGTTGATTCAAAGCAAAGTGATTAAAGAAAAAGAATGGGTCTGTTACGTACTGAGGAAAAAAGCATCCGCCGCATAGCTAACGGATTCACTTTAATCAACCACCTCGCAGCAAGCTGTCGAGGCATGAAATGAACGTCATTATATTGCAGCAAGCTGCGGAGAATTAACGCTCGTCCCGCAGCAGCGGGATTACAGATCGTTCCCGCAGAGGTGAGATAAATCTTGACCATCCCCAGAATCTATAGCCCGCTTGTACTGGAAAAAGGAAAGTTTTGCGAACTGGGGCCGGATAATCGCAAATATTTAAAGCAGGTTTTACGCCTGGAACAGGGCGCCCGCATTAACATCTTTGATGGCTTGGACCATGAGTTTGAGGCTGTTATTAAAAATTTTTCCGCGAATAACGTTACTTTAGAATTAGGGGAAGAGATTAAAACCTCCGGCCGCGATATAAAAATTACCCTGGGCCAGGCTCTCCCCAAAGCCAATAAAATGGATGTGATTGTCCGGGGAGCCGCTGAACTGGGTGCTGATATGATCATCCCTTTTGCTGCAGCGCGCTCGGTCAGCCGTATTGCCGATGAAAAAAGTCCTTGGAAAACCGCCCGCTGGCAGAAGATCGCCAGAGAAGCCGCCCGCTGCTCCCGGAGTTCACAGATAACAGACATCTTGCCGATTGCCTCTTTAGAAACTTTACTTTCCGGCGCCGGAAAGCTCGCCCTCAAAATGATTTTCTGGGAAGAAGAAGATCAAATGAGCATTAAAGATATCCTCTCTGATCGAAACCGGACACAGACTAAAGACATATTTATCATTGTAGGTCCCGAAGGCGGATTTTCCCAGGATGAAATTTTAAAAGCAAAAGAAGCCGGCTTTACTTCAGTGAGTCTGGGCAAACAAATTCTCAAAGTGGAAACGGCAGCGCTGGCGATAATTTCCATAATCCAATATGAAATAGGAATTTTCAGCAGCACGGTAGTGTCAAAAGTTTTATGAAAACTAGCACGGATAAATGAAAAGAGAGATAGGATTTGGTTCGGGAGTAAAAGCAAGAGCCATTTGACATAGCGATAATGTTTGTCGGAAGATTTCAGGCAAACTTAGGCCATAAAA